>CAZBRW010000036.1:0-6764 GCA_964494555.1 uncultured Candidatus Pelagibacter sp.
GGCCATGCTGCTTGCATTTTAAGTGTTTGAGCTGCACCTAAATTTACGTAAGGCATTGCTACAGCTGCTGCACCAGTAAGTGCTGCTGCTTTAAAGAACTTACGTCTTGAAGGTGTTTTTCCCTTCAATGATTTTTTCCCGTTGATCATTTATTTCTCCTCTTAGTTAATTAACTACAATAATTAAAACATAAAACTTAGTAAGAGTCTTAAGATAAATAGACTTATTCTAAATTATTTACAACTCTGAGTAGTATTAGAGATCTTAAATTTTAGTTTACTCTATTTTTACATTTCCCAGTTTTAAAAAACTCTTCAATGTTATCAATGGCTAAATTTGCCATTGCAGTTCTTGTTTCTTTTGTGGCACTACCTAAGTGAGGAAGGATAAAAGCACTTTTGTGTTTAAGATACCCAGGGTTTAGATTTGGTTCTCCTTTGTAGACATCTAAACCTACTGCATATACTTTTCTTCTATTAAGAGCATCAATCAACGCTTCATCATCAACAATATCGCCTCTAGCCACATTAGTAACTACTGCACCTTGTGGTAAATTTTCTAAAGTTTCTTTATTTATTAAATTAATTGTTTCATTTGATGCTGGACAACATACTGATAGTACATCTGAAACAGACATTAAACTTTTAAGATTATCGTGATAAATTGCTCCTTGTGCTTTATCAGAGTTTAATTCTGATCGATTATGATAATGAATTATCATTCCCAAAGCTTTAGCAACCTTTGCAATTTTTTGTCCAATTCTACCCATACCTAAAATTCCTAATCTTGTGCCAGTTAGTTGTTTTCCAATTAAATAATCTGCAGACCATTTCCAATCAGATGCTCTTGCTCCACTAATTCCTTCTGCCGCTCGTCTACAAGCTCCCAAAATTAATAAAATTCCGATCTCTGCAGTTGCATCAGTTAAAACCTCAGGAGTGTTTGTTACAGCTATGTTTCTTTTCTTTGCTGCTTCCAAATCTATATTGCCAAAACCAACAGCAAAATTAGATAAGATTTTTACACTATCAGGTAATTTATTAATTGTTTCTGCATCTAATTTATCAGTCAATGCTGAAAGTATTCCATCATATCCTTGGCTTAATTCTATAAGTTTACTCTGAGAATAAAGTTCGTCGTTTTTATTTAAATTAACATCGTATATTTTTTTCAATCTATCTTCATTAAATTGAAGAAGTTTTCTAGTAACAAGTATTTTTTTCATAAATTTATATTAGTTAAGATCAAAGATTTTACCAGGGTTCATTATATTATTTGGATCCATCGTTCTTTTAATTGACTTCATTAAAGGAAGATTGTCAGGGTGTTCTTTTAAAAGATAACTTTTTTTATGAAGACCTATACCATGTTCGCCAGTAATAGTGCCTTCTAACTCTAAAGATTTATCAATTAAAATGTCATTAAAATATTTAATTTTTTTATACTCATCATCTCTTTTAGGATTATATGGCATCATAATATGAAAATTTCCATCTCCTAAATGTCCAACCATAGGAGCTCTTAGACCAAGTTTCTTAACCTCTTCTTCTGCAAAATTTACACATTCGGTAATTCTTGAAATTGGAACACAAACATCTGTTGTATATACTCTGCCATCATCTATTAGTGCCCTTACTGAATACCAAGCATCCCACCTTGCTTTCCACATTTTTTTTCTTTTTTCAACTGTATCTGCCCATTTAAATTTACTTCCGTTATTATTTTTTGATATTTCTTCGACTACATTAATTGCTTCTTTATTTGATGTTTCAGATCCATGAAATTCGAAAAAAAGTGTTGGCATTGGACTTACATCTTCTAATTTTGAATAATTTATACTTATTTCCATTTGATCTTTATTCAACATTTCAATTCTTGCAATGGGGACTCCATATTGAATTGTTTCTTGGGCAGTTTTTACTGCATCTTCTAGTGATGGAAAATGACAAACTGCACTCATTATACTTTCAGGAATAGGTGATAGTCTCAATTGAACTTCAGTAATTATTCCTAATGTGCCTTCAGATCCAATAAATAAGTTTGTTAAATTGTATCCTGCGGATGTTTTTTTTGATCTGCCACCTGTTTTCATCACATCTCCATTTGGCAAAACAACTGTAAGACCACTAATAACAGATTTCATAGTACCGTATTTTACTGCCATAGTTCCTGAAGCAGAAGTAGCTGCCATTCCTCCAAGTGCAGCATTTGCTCCTGGATCAATTGGAAAAAAAACTCCATCTTCTCTTAAATATTCATTTAACTGTTCTCTAGTAACATTTGCTTGAACACGACAATCAAAGTCAGATGCATTTACAGTCAAAACTTTGTTCATTTTTTCAAGTGATAGTGTTATTCCATCTTTATTTCCAACAACATGCCCCTCCAAAGATGTGCCGGTTCCAAAAGGAACTACTGGTACCTTATGATCATTACAAAGTTTTAAAATTTTTGAGACTTCTTCATTTGTTTCGGGAAATACTACTGCTTGAGAAAGCACAGGATCATAGGTATCTTCCCCCCTTGCAAAATTTGCTCTTGTTGATTCTGATAGTGATATTCTATCTTTTAATATAAGAGTTAGCTCTTTTTTAAGTGATACGTTCTCCATTACAAAATCAGTATATCAAGCAAAACAGAAAAAATAAACTTAACCCAACATTTTTTTGATGTTATCTAGTGCTTGAGAAATATTGTCTCTAGAGGCAGCAAAACTAAACCTCACATAATCATTGCAGGTTTTTCCAAACGCAGTGCCTGGAACGATAGCTACTCCTGCTTCATGCATAGCTTTTTTAGAAAATTCTGAGCCATTCATCCCAGTTTCTATTACTTTAGGAAATGCATAAAAAGCACCTCCCGGTAAACTACATTCAACGCCTGGCAAACTATTTAATCCCTCGTGGATAAGTTTTCTTCTTTGAGTAAATTTTTCCATCATCTCATGTATAGAATCGTCAGGGCCGTCAAGAGCTGCTATTCCTGCAAATTGAGCCGAAGCATTTACACAAGAGACACTATTAATTAATAACTTATTTACATGCTCAACTAAATGTTCTGGCCAAAAACTCCATCCTAATCTCCATCCCGTCATTGAATATGCCTTGCTCCAGCCCTCAAGGACAATTAATCTATCTCTTAATTCTGGATAATTAAAGAATGTTGGCATTTCTTTACCATCGAAGACTTGCCTACTATAAATCTCATCACTCAAGATAGTAACATGAGGATGTTTTTTTAATCCCTCAGCTAACTTATCAATTTCTGGTCTATCAACAAAACTTCCTGTTGGATTATTTGGATTAATTAAAATTAATAATCTTGTTTTATCAGTTATCAGTGAAAGAATTTTATCTGCTTTAAACTTTAGATCTTTATCCTCAGTTAAATCATAAGGAACTGGTGTTGAACCCGTATAATTTATCATCGATTCATAAATTGGAAATGCAGGCGTTGGATGAATAATTTCTGCTCCCTCTTCACCAAAGCATTGGATTGCGTAACTCATAGTTGGTTTTCCACCAGGCATAATTAATATTCTTTCAAAACTAACATCAGTATTGTAACGTTTTTTAATCCATCTAGTTACAGCTTGCCTGCACTCAGGAATTCCGTTGGACATTACGTATCCATGGTGTCCATCATCTAAAGCTTTTTTTGCAGCTTCAACTACATGTTTTGGAGTTTTAAAATCTGGCTGACCAAGGCCTAAGTGTATCATTGGTTTGCCCTGGGCTTCTAATTTTTTAGCCTCAGCTAAAACACTAAAAGCTGTTTCTGTTCCAAGTCTTTCTAAATTTTTTGCAAGTTTCATTTAATTAACCTTTCTTACTTTCTATAAATTATTTTTGAACTATTTAATTCATTTAAATTTTTACAGCCCATCAATACCATATTTCTATTAATTTCATCATGCATGTTTTGCAATAGACGTTCAACACCTTGTTGTCCGCCTGCGGCCAAAGAGAACAGAAACATTTTTCCAAAACTACAAGCTTTTGCTCCTGCTGCCAAGGCTTTTAGTACATGCGTTCCTCTCCTTACTCCACCGTCTAAAATAATTTCCAATTTATCCCCTACAACGTCTGATATTGCTTTTAATTGGTCAAAGGGTGATCTAGATCCATCAAGTTGTCTTCCGCCATGATTTGATATCATTATTGCTGTACATCCAATATCTATAGCTCTTTTTGCGTCTTCAACAGACATAACTCCCTTCAGCGCGAAGGGTCCATTCCATTTTTTTGCACAGTATTCTGCATCTTTCCACCCCATAGCTGGATCATATTGTTCATTTATATATTCAATAACTGATTTTGATATATTTGTTCCTTTGTCAGTTTTTTTTTTTACGTTTGACAATTCAAATTTTTTACCGGTTAGATAATTTAAAACCCATCTAGGTCGCGATGCAAAACTTATTAAACTTTGTAGAGTTAATTTTGGTGGTGTTGTAAAACCTGTTCTATGATCCTTTTCTCTGTTACCTGCAACTAAAGTATCCACTGTCAAACACATTGCATCAAAACCAGATCTTCTCGATCTTTCAATTAAATCATCAGAAATTGAACGATCTTTATGAACATAAAGTTGGAATAATTTCGGACCACTCGAAATATTAGATATTTCTTCAATAGAGTTATTGCCCATTGAAGACATGCTGTAAAAAGTACCAAATTTCTCTGCCGCTCTTGCTGAAGCTCTGTCTCCATCTGGATGATACAACCTCTGCATTGCAGCTGGAGAAAGGAAAATTGGCATATCTATTTTTCTTCCAAATAGTGTTGTTGATAGGTCAGGTTTACCTACACTAGCTAAAATATTAGGAACTAAATCACAATCATCAAATGACTTTGTATTCCTTTTAAGTGTAGCTTCATCATCAGAACCACCATCTATATAATGAAAGATAGGTGAGGGTAGTTTCTTTCTAGCAATTTTTCTAAAATCCTCAAAATTATAACAATTCTTAATATTCATTTAAGACCTAAATCTTAAATTACTTCTATTGAGATCACTTATTTTTTTGCATCCCATAAGTTTCATGCCACGTTCTAGCTCAGACTTGTATTGGCCTATAGCTCTTTCAACGCCAGCTTGTCCAGCGGCGGCTAAAGCATAAAGATATAATCTTCCACCTGCACATGCTTTTGCACCAAGTGATAAAGCTTTTAGCATATGAGTGCCTCTTTGAAATCCTCCCTCACAAATTACATCTAACTTATCTCCAACAGCATCAACTATTTCTGCTAATTGATCAAAAGGCGATCTAGAACCATCCAATTGTCTTCCTCCATGATTTGAAACCATTATGCCTGTACATCCAATATCAACTGCTCTTTTAGCATCTTCAACACTCATAACTCCTTTTAGTGCGAAATGGCCTCCCCACTGAGAACACAATTTCTCAGCATCATTCCAATTCATAGATTGATCTAACATTGTTGAAAAATAATTTCCTATAGAAGAATTTGTACTGGTACCTTCTTTCACATAATCTTGAAGATGAGGTAATTCAAATTTTCCTTTTGTTAAATAATTTATTCCCCACATCGGTTTTGTAGCAAAACTAAATAAACTTGATAATGTAAGTTTTGGAGGAGATGTAAAACCAGTCCTTAAATCTCTTTCACGATTTCCTCCAGTTATGGTATCAACCGTTAAAGCCATAACGTCAAATTTTGCTGCCTTTGCTCGTTCCAAACAAGAGTCGTTTAAACCTCTATCTTTATGAAAATAAAATTGAAACATCTTAGGAGTATCAATTATTGATGATATTTCCTCAACACTTACAGTTGCTAATGCTGAAACACCAAACATTGTATTAAATTTTTGAGCAGCTTTACCTACTGCTCTTTCACCATCATAGTGAAAAAGTCTTTGTAAAGCTGTTGGTGAACAATAAAAAGGTAAATCAATTTTTTTTCCAAAAATAGTTGTAGATAAATCTATTTGATCAACACCTCTTAGGACGTTAGGAACTAAATCAACATCATTGAATGCACTAGTGTTTCTACCATAAGTGATTTCATCATCAGCAGCTCCATCAATATAATGAAAAATTGGAGATGGTAACTTCTTTTTTGCAAGTTTTCTAAAATCTTGAAAATTATGGCAATCTTTCAATCTCATAATTTTAATTTAAAAAGATTTTAAAAAATTAAACATATAACTATTTGCACCTGGATTTTTGTCTCCTAAACTTGCATTTGAAATGTGGTTATATGAAAAGCCTAATTCGGAATTTTTAAATAGATCAAAAGATAATTGTACTTCACTTTTAAATTCAAGTGGATGACCAAGATCTTTTCCATCACCTTCATTGTAAATTCCAGGCGTAAAACTAGGAACAATATTTAAGCTCCCCAACTTATATTCAGCCTGCACACCTGTATAAACATACCCTGCATTGTCGCCTGTTATTAAAAAACCTGTGATGGGCGAAAGAGTACCTAAAAAACTTTCCTTCTTTAAATTTTCATTTTGATGCTGCATTCCAACTAGAGCTGATCTTTTTCCATGATCACTAAAGTCAAACATTCCTGTATATACATTCCACTCATGATCACTCGTCATACTCTCAACTTTTTTATCTGCCATACTTGTTACAGCTAAAAAATTAGAAATAAAAATTAAACAAACTATTTTAAATATTTTTTTCATAAGTATTTTTAGTTTACTTTAAAGGTTTTTTTTATAATCAAAATACCGCCAAATATAAATAAAATCAATGGGAATAGCCAAAGAAAATAGGTATGTTTATT
>CAZBRW010000037.1:0-6436 GCA_964494555.1 uncultured Candidatus Pelagibacter sp.
AAGAAAAAATAAAGGGTTATATTGGTTTTGATTGCACAGCTGAAAGTCTTCATGTTGGAAGTTTGCTTCAAATAATGTGTTTAAGATTAATGCAGAAACATGGTCATCGACCAATTGTATTAATTGGAGGTGGTACTACCAGAATAGGTGATCCATCTGGTAAAGATAAAACAAGAAAAATTTTAAGTGAAAATGAAATTGCAAAAAATATCAAAAATATAGAGAAAATATTGAAAAATTTTTTGGATAGCGACGATCCAAAAACAAAACCTTTGTTTGTAAATAATTATTCTTGGCTAAAAGAACTAAATTATATTTCTTTTTTAAGAGATATAGGAAAGCATTTTACAATTAATAAAATGTTAACATTCGAAAGCGTAAAGACAAGATTAGACAGGGAGCAATCCCTAAGCTATATGGAATTTAACTATATGATACTTCAAGCATATGACTTTTTAGAGCTAAATAAAAAAGAAAAATGTACTTTGCAGATTGGGGGCTCCGATCAATGGGGCAACATAGTAAATGGCACTGAACTGATCAAAAGATATTCGGGCAAAATCGCATATGGTTTAACTACACCATTAATAACTTTAGCAACTGGTTCCAAAATGGGGAAAACTGAAACAGGTGCTATTTGGTTAGACAAAAATTTATTATCTTCTTATGATTATTGGCAATTTTGGAGAAATACGGATGACAGAGACGTTATAAAATTTATAAAAATGTTTACTGATATAGATTTAAAAAAAATTAGTCAGATTGAAGATGATGATATAAATAAATTGAAAATACTATTAGCAAACGAGGCGACCTCAATGCTACATGGCAAACAAGCTGCTAATAAAGCACAAGAAACTGCTAAAAAAACTTTTGAAAGTGGTTCTATTGGATCAGATCTACCATCTATTAAATTTACCAAAAAAGAAATTGAAAGTGGAATAAATTTAATTGATTTGGTGATAGTATCAAAACTTTTAAATTCAAAAAGTGAAGTTAGAAGAACAATTAAAAACAGAGGAATTAAGATTAACAACGAAATTATCGATGACGAAAAGCTAATTGTTTCTAAAGAATATTTTGATAAAGAAAATTTCTTAAAGTTATCTCACGGTAAGAAAAAGCATGTAATAATTAAGATTTATTAATTTGTTTTTTTTATTTTTTCTAAAGTTCTTGTAATAAATCTTGGTGTTAAGGTTTTTATAGGATTAACTGAAGTTTTAAGATCTTTAGGTGGTCCTTTTATTTTAAAACTTACACCAAATACGCCTTCACCAGTTTTTTTACCTACCAAAATATCTCCTAATATTGGTATCGACGCTACAAATTTATTTATTGTTGTTGCGGGAACTAAAGTTCCTCTTAAACTAATCAATTCATCATCTTGCACATAACCATCCATAAGAATAGATATTGCCGGACCAATAGCATAAATTTCCTTTATATCCATTAAATTTTTTTTATTTTGAAATTTCATTTCAAATTCATCAAAACCGACACCTTCACCTGATAATATATCTGCAATTCCTTGTAGAGATGCTAAAGTTAATATTTTTGTAAGAGCAGGTAATTCTTTCAATCTAAAATCATAAATTTTTAATAAAGAATTTGAAATTTCATTTTCTTTAACTGAGTACAAATCTAATTTGCCGTTTTCAAAACCTTTTATAAACTTATATTTTTTAACAAACGGTTTTGCAAAGTCAGAATAAAAAGTTGTTATTTTTTTCTTATTTTTTGATTTAATGGTCAAAACAACAGTTTTGTTGTCAGAAAAATGCGAATCTAAGATCATATCATAAACTTCATTATTTTTAATTTGGAAGTTTCCATATAAATTTAAAAGATAATGAGTTCCATCAATTGTATTTTTTTTAAATTTTACTCTGAAATTACGATTTTTATTATCAAATATTTTTAAAGAACTATCATTGTCATTAAAAAGTATATCATCAATAATTTTACTAAGATTAAAATTATTGCCAGAAATAAAAAAATTATCGTTTCTTAAATTTTTAATTAATAAATCATTCCTTATTTTATTTTTATCAACGTAATCTAGTTCTATTTTTTTAAAGTTTAATATTCTAAAATTTTCAGAGAGTTCAAAATCTTCTAAGTTAATATTGCTATTTTTGTTATCTAAAAGAATTTTTTTAAATCTAATTCTATTATTATTTTTTTGTCCATTAATTAATAATTTGGTTTTAATATTTTCATTTTTGTGAAAATTAATTAGATCTATTTTAATTGGTATTTTATTTAAATTTAAAGATAAGTTATAATTTATTTTATTATTCTTAAAATCTAAATTATATTTGATATTTTCTTTTTGATCTCCGACTTGAAATTTTCCAGAACCATCTAAAAATAATTTATTTTCATATCTAATATTTATTAAATGATCAAAGAATTTAATTTGTTCGTTAAAACTAGGAAGATATTTTTTTATATTTTTATTATTTAAATTTAATTCAGCTTCTTTTAAATTTATTTTAGTGTCGATTATCAAATTTGAAATTTTAAATTTTTTTGTAGTACTAAATTTGAAATTATTCTCTGATGAAAAAACTACTTTTTCAAAATTATAATCTTTTATTAAAAATGATAAAATTTTTTTTGGTATAGTTTTTTCTAAGCTATTTAAATTTCCATTAATTAGAAAATTTTCATTTTGTTTTTTTATTAAAATATTGTCAGATGTAATTGGTACGTCTAAATAATTTGAGCTTAATCTTCTTAAATTAAGATTGTTATGGGTATAGACTAAGTCAAGTGATAAATTTTGTAATTCAGATTTGTCAAATAATTTTAATGATAATTTATTTATTTTAGAAATAATTTTATAGTCATCTTCTATTAATTTTCCATCTTCATTAAAATTAAATTTTGCATTTATTTTAATGTCACCATCTTTTACAATTTTATCAATAATCATTAATTGTGGGCTATCATTATATACCCTAAATAATCTAATTATTTTTTTAATCTTATTTTGATTTGATTCAAATATTAGATTGCTAATTGCAAATTTATTTCTGAAAATTGAATTGATTTTATAAACTGTTGAAATATTATTTAATTTAATTTCTTCTTTTCTAACTATAATTATTGGATTTTTTGTTTCCAGATTTATTGATAATTTTATTATATCAAATAAAACTCTAACATCTTTTAATCTTATACTAATATTTGGATATTTTTCTTTTATGGTGCTTTCAATTTTTTTATTAAATTTATTAGTACTTATTCCAAAATAATTTAGATAAACTAAGCTAATAATTAAAAAAAATATAATAAAATATAATGTTCTTTTAATCATTTATTTATATAAAGAACTTTCTAAAAAAGCATCAATATCTCCATCTAATATTTTTTCTGGATCTGAACTTTCATAATTAGTTCTATTATCTTTTACTAACCTATAAGGATGTAAAACATAAGATCTTATTTGATGACCCCAGCCAATGTCTGCTTTACTGTTCTCTAAATTTTGATTTTCTTTATCTTTTTTTTGAAGTTCAAATTCATACAATCTAGCCCTTAGCATGTTCATGCAGGTCTCTTTATTTTTATGTTGAGATCTTTCATTTTGACATTGAACAACTATTTTTGTTGGTAGATGTGTAATTCTAACAGCACTATCTGTTGTATTAACGTGTTGTCCTCCTGCTCCGCTAGATCTATAAGTGTCAATTCTTAAATCTTTCTCTAAAATTTCTATATCTATATTTTCATCTACAACAGGATACACCCACACGCTAGCAAAACTAGTATGTCGTCTAGCGCCTGAATCAAATGGAGATATTCTAACTAGTCTATGAATACCAGATTCAGATTTAAGGAAACCATAGATATAATCTCCAGAAATTTTAATAGTGGAAGATTTTATACCTGCTTCTTCACCTGAGTGTTCACTGATTAATTGCATTTTGCATTTTTTAGTAGAGGCCCATTTAGTATACATTCTTCTCAACATATTTGCCCAATCTTGACTTTCTGTACCTCCAGCTCCCGCGTGAATTTCTAGGTATGCATCCATATTATCATTTTGATTGGATAAAAAGCAGGCTATTTCTGATTTTTTAATTTTTTTTTCTAATATTTTAAATTTTTCTAAAACTTCTTTTATTATAGCCTGATTATTTTCGTCTTTAGCAAGACTAAATAAATCATAAAGATCTTCGGTCTCTCTATTACAAACCTTATAATTATTAGTTAAATCTTCGTAAATTTTTTTTTCCCTAAAGATAGTCTCTGCTTTTTTTTTGTCTTTCCAAAAATCTTGGTCTTGTATTTGTAGATCTATATTTTTTAATTTATCAAAGATATCATTTGTTTCAAAGATACTCCTTTATTCTTTGATTTGCTTTTTTAATCCTGTGGCTAACTTCAATTATATCGTTATCCATTAATAAAATTTTAAAATATTATTTTTTGACATTTTGTATAATAAGTTAGTACTACCATTATAATTAGCTTTTTCCAAATTATCATTTTTAAAAGCCTCAATAATTGTTTTTTTACTTCCAAAATTTACTTTTTTTCCAGTCTTAAGTTCAACAACTTGCATTTTAATATTCTCTGGAACTTTAAATGGTCTAGCTTGTTTTTTATTTATCGCATTTTTGATAAATGATTCAAAAATTGGTAAAGCAGCCTTTGAACCAGTTTCAAATTTTCCTAAACTCTTTGGTTCGTCGTGACCAACATAAACTCCAACCACCAAATTAGATGTAAAACCTATAAACCAAGCATCAGTATTTTTATTAGTTGTCCCTGTTTTTCCAGCAATATCAAGGTTTAATTTTCTTAGTTTTTTTCCAGTTCCTCTTTTAATAACACCTTCTAACATTGAAACAATTTGGTATGCTGTCTGAGAGGAAAAAATTTTAGTAAAGTTATCTGAAATTTCTGGAAATTTATTTCCCAAGTATGAAATTTCTTCACATTGTTTACAAATTCTTTTTTCTGAATTAAATATAGTATTGCCTTCTGAGTCTTGAATTCTATCAATTAAGATTGGTTCAATTAATTTTCCTCCATTTAAAAAAGAACTGTATGCAGTAGTCAGTTTAAGCAATGTAGTTTCGGCAGATCCTAAAGAAATAGACATCAATTCCTCCGGGTTATCATAAATATTTAATTTTTTTGAAAATTCAGTAATTTTTTTTATACCGAGCTCTTGAGCAATTCTTACTGTCATTAAATTCCTCGATTTTTCTATTCCTGTCCTAAGAGTAGAAGGTCCATAAAATTTCTTTCCATAGTTTACCGGTTTCCATTTTTTTAAATCTTCTCCTTGATCTAAAACTATTGGTGCATCTAAAACTAATGTTGATGGTGTAAAATTATTTTCTAAAGCTAATGCGTAAATAAAAGGCTTGAATGCTGATCCAGGTTGTCTAAGTGCTTGGGTAGCTCTATTAAATTCACTTTTTTTAAAACTAAAACCACCTGTCAATGCTAAAACTCTTCCTGTAAAAGGATGAATAACGACTATACTGCCATTGGCTAATGGTAATTGACGTAAGCTAAAATTTTCTCCATTTTTTTGTACATAAACTACATCTCCTTCTTTTAAAATTTCACTAAATTCTTTTTTTGTCCACGAAATATCTTTATAATCAATTTTTCCCTTTTGCTTTCCTTCAGTTTCGATATCTACCTCGAACTTATCTATTTTTTTAATAATTGCTAATTCCCATCCAATAGATCTCTCTAGCTTTAAATCGGAAAACTTTTTATACCAATCTGTTTTATATTTTGTATTTCCTAATGCACCTCTCCACCCTCTTCTTTTATCATAAGTTATTAATCCGTCTCTTAAAACTTTTGATGCTATTGATTGTAATTTTAAATTAATAGGTGATTTAATATTAAAACCTTGTTTATAAACTTTATCAAAACCATATTTATCAACTATAAATTTACGTACATCTTCAACATAATACTTTGCATCCTCAACATATTTGTTTTTAATTTTCTTCAATTTTATCGGTTGATTTATTAAATTTTCATAATCAGATTTACTTATATATGAATTTTCAAACAAATTTCTAAGAACTAAATTTCTTCTATATTTTGCAATGTCTATATTTTTGTAGGGATTATATCTACTTGGCGCTTTAGGTAACGCGGCTAAAAGAGAAGCCTCTAGATAGTTCAGGCTGTTTATAGGTTTGTCAAAATACTGAAGACTTGCAGATGCAATTCCATAACTACCTTCACCTAAATAAATTTGATTTAAATATAATTCTAAAATTCTCTCTTTTGAGAGAGTTCTTTCTATTCTAAATGCAAGAATAGCCTCTTTAATTTTTCTATTAATACTTACTTCATTGCTTAATAAAAAATTTTTTGCAACCTGCTGGGTGATGGTAGATGCTCCTTCAAGTCTTTCTGATTTTATTATATTTGAAATATTTTTTAT
>CAZBRW010000038.1:0-6237 GCA_964494555.1 uncultured Candidatus Pelagibacter sp.
ACATTGATAAATTTAGTAAATGGGTTGGTAATGTTGTTTGCTGGATTTTAATGCCTTTAATTTTTGCGATGACTTATGAGGTGCTTGCAAGAAAATTATTTTTAGCACCAACAATTTGGGCTTACGATATAAGTCGTTTTCTTTATGGAGCTTTATTTATGTTAGGAGCAGGTTACGCTCTATCAAAAGGAGTTCATATTAGAGCAGATTTTTTATACAGAAACTTTAAAACAAAGACACAAGGTTTAATAGATTTTTGGTTATATATATTATTTTATTTTCCAGGCCTAACAGTCTTCCTTTATATGACAACTGGATTTGTTGAAGAGTCTATTAGAAGAGGTGAAAGAGGAATGGATACAACTTGGATGCCCTATATGTGGCCAATAAAAACTTGTCTATTGATTGGAATAATATTTTTATTGGTACAGGGTTTTTCTGAATTATTAAAAAGTTATTGGGCAGCTAAAAAAGGCGAGTGGCCAGGTCAAAAAAAATGATTGCAGAATTAATAGATCCAGCAATATTAGGTTTTATTTTAGTTGGAGTAATGCTTTTTGCAATATTTGTTGGGTTTCCAATATCTTTTACATTAATTTTTCTTGGATTTGTTTTTGGATATCTTGGATTTGGAAAATTAGTTTTTTACTTAATGACATTGCAATTTTCTATGGTGATGACCGAACAAACACTTGCCGCCGTTCCATTGTTTGTTTTTATGGGAATAATGATGGAGCAAGCAGGGTTAATGGAGAGATTATTTTCAGCTTTTCAATTAATGTTATCAAGAGTTAGGGGCTCTTTATATTATGCAGTTCTTTTTGTTTCTGTAATATTTGCTGCTGCTACCGGTATTGTTGGAGCATCAGTTACTATTCTTGGAATTATGGCTGCTAAATCTATGAATAGATCTAATTACGATGTAAGGCTTGCTGCTGGCACAATTACAGCTGGAGGTACATTAGGTATTTTAATTCCACCGAGCATTATGTTGGTTGTTATGGGTCCAATAATGGAAATACCTGTGATAGATTTATTTGCTGCAGCAATTATACCTGGAATTTTACTTGCTTCTTTGTACGCAGCTTACACAACAATTAGATGTATGATTAACCCTAAATTAGGACCAGTTTTGCCTGAAGATATGAGAGCATCAAGCATGAAGGAAGTTTTGATAGAATTTTTTCTTGGTCTAGTACCTCCAGCAGCATTAGTATTTGCAGCACTAGGAAGTATATTATTTGGTTTTGCCACGCCAACAGAGGCAGCTGGTTGTGGAGCAATGGGAGCATTACTTTTGTCTTTAGCATATAAAAAATTAACACTTCCAAAGCTACAAGAAGCTCTTGTCAAAACTTTAGAAATAACAGCTTTAATAATGGTTTTAGTAGCAGCTTCGAATTTTTTTGGAGCGGTTTTTGCTAGACTTGGAACTCCAACTTTATTAACTGAGTTTTTATTAAGTTTAGAGATGAACAGATATCTCATTCTTGGAATGATTATGGTAATGATTTTTCTTTTAGGTTGGCCGTTAGAATGGGTACCGATTGTGATGATTATAATTCCAATTATTTTACCATTAGTAGAAGCTTTAGGTTTTAATCTTACTTGGTTTGCAATTCTTGTAGCAGTAAATCTTCAAACTGCTTGGCTCTCTCCTCCAGTAGCTTTATCAGCATATTTTTTAAAAGGTGTTGTGCCTGAGTGGGACTTAAAGGATATTTATATTGGCATGATGCAGTTTATGGCGCTACAAGTATTTGGATTAATTCTAATAATCATATTTCCTAAAATTGCACTCTGGTTACCAACTCTCTTATATGGACAGTAATTGATATTTGTTTAATATATAGTTAGGTGATTCAACAAAAACAAAAAAACAGTCTATTAAATTGGGAATTAGTTTCAATTAACCCAAATGAAAAAAACTGGAATTGGAAAGATTTATTTTGTTTTTGGGGAAATTCAACACAAAGTGTAATAGGTTTTTCTTTAATCGCTTCTCTATATTTAGTCTATAATATTAATTTTTTTACTGTTGTATTTGGCTTTATTATTGCAGCTGTTTTAGTATTTATTTTTGCAATGTTAATTGGCAGACCTTCACAAAAACATGGATTACCATTTCCAGTAATTCTTAGAACATCAATGGGTATTAATGGAGCGAGATATATTGCAATGTTGAGAGGTATTGTAGGAATTTTTATGTTTGGTGTTCAGACATTCTTTATATCAAAGTCAATTGGGTATTTAATAAGAATTTCTTTATACATATTTGATGAAAATATTCTGCAGAATGACTTTTTCTTAGTATTTTTTATGGGAATGAATATAATTGATGGAATTTCTTTTTTAATTACTTTTTTAATTCAATATCTTTTATTTTCTAAAGGCCAAAAAATTCATAAAACATTTATTAATTTTTCTGCAATTTTTGTATATTTTGGTTTATCGCTTTTTTTATTTATTATTGTTGTAGAAAATTTTGAAGAATTAAAAAATTCTTTATTTCTAAGTTTAAACTATGAAGGTTTTTTTTCAAAAAAAAATATATATCCTCTAATTAGTGTTGCAGGTACATTATTTGCATATTTTTCTATTGTTTTGGTTAATTTTGGAGATTATTCAAGGTATGTAAAAAATGAGAAGGATTTAAGCTTGGGTAATTTTAGTTTGTTATTTAATCTAATTCTCATCTCTTTATTTTCAATATTAATTGTTTTAGGGTCAGACATTATATTAACTAAAAAAATGATTGAAGTTAATCAACTTTTAACAAATCCAACTGATATAATTGGAAAATTTGACAATACTTTTTTAACAATTGTTGCTCTATTTTTTATTCTCTTTGCTTCAACCTCAACAAATTTAATTGCAAATTATATCCCATCTCAAAATACTTTAATTAATTTATCTCCAACAAATCTAAGTCCGAAAAGCTCTGGTTTAATAATTATATCATTTGGCTTTTTTGTTGGTTTATTTTGGACGCCTGTTTTAAGTCAAATAGGAATACTTTCTTTTATAGATACTTTTGGAGCTTTCTTTGGTCCTATTTTTGGAATTATGATAATTGATTATTATTTTATTAAAGATCAAAAAATAAATAATAAAGATATATTTTCTTCACTTAATGATGGCGCATACTATTACTCTAGTGGGTGGCAGCTCAAAGGCGTTTATTCGTTATTTATTGGGTTTATTTTTGCATCGTCTACAATTTGGAACGCAAATTTAATGTTTTTACAAACATACGCTTGGTTAATTGGTGCTTTATCTTCTTCAATTGTTTATTATTTATTAGCAAGTAAATAAAAATGCATAAGTTCGATTTAAAAAATAAAACTGCAGTTATAACTGGCGGTGCACAAGGATTTGGACTTGATATTGCAAAAAAGTTTTTAGCTTCTGGAGCCAAAGTAAATATTTGGGACGTTGATAGGACTCAGCTCAAAAAAGCAATAAGAAGCGTGAACAATAGTAATTTAAGTTTTAATGTTGTTGATGTTACAAATTTTAAAAATGTAGAAAATACAGTAAAAAAAATAATTAAAAATTCAAAAATAGATATCCTAGTTAATAGCGCTGGAATTACAGGTCCAACAACACAACTTTGGAATTATAAAATAAAAGATTGGAAACAAATTGTAGAAATAAACTTAAATGGCACTTTTTATTGTTGCAAATCTATTGTTCCGTCTATGATTAAAAATAAGTATGGAAGAATTGTAAATATTGCCTCTGTATCAGGCAAAGATGGGAATGCTAATGCTAGCGCATATAGCTCTTCGAAAGCTGGAGTCATTGGTTTAACAAAATCTCTAGGAAAAGAACTAGCTAAATATAATATTGCAGTAAACGCAATTACTCCTGCAGGTGCAAAAACAAGAATATTAAATCAAATGACAAAAAAACATGTAAAACAAATGCTTTCTAAAGTTCCTAGAGGCCGCTTTTTAGAATTAAATGAATTATCATCTATGGTATGTTGGCTTTCATCAGAAGAGAACTCTTTTTCAACAGCGGCAGTCTTTGACATAAGTGGTGGTAGATCAACTTATTAATTTTAAAAATAATATTGAAAAATAACAAAAGTTCCTTATACGGACTAGTATGTTTCTTAAATTTATTAAAATAACTTTATTAATTTTTATTTCCACATCTTTAAACGCAGAACAGATAAATATTTTTGAATTTTCTGAAGATGAATTAAAAACAATTAAAGTTAAGAAAGTTAGAAATGCAAAAGCTAAAACTATTTATACAGTAGGCAAAAACAAAAAAGGTAATTATCTTAAAGCGGAGGCTAATAATGCGGCTTCAGGCTTAGGTAAAGAACTTAAAATTGATCTTAATGTTACTCCTATTCTTAACATTACATGGAAAGTTGAAAAAGACTTATCAGGAATTAATGAAGAAACTAAAAAGGGACATGATTTTGCAGCAAGAGTTTTTGTTATAAAAAAAACAGGTGCAACACCTTTATCAAATAGGGCAATAAATTATGTTTTTTCAAGTAATAACGATATTGACCATAATCATCCAAATCCATACACAAATAAATCTGTAGATTATGTTTTATCAACTACAAAAAAAAATTTGAACGAATGGGTAACAGTAAGTGCCAACGTAAAAGAGCATTTCAAGGAGTTTCATAATCTTGATGTAAATGAATTAAATGGAGTTGCGATTATGGCTGATACTGATAATTCAAAATTATATTCAATATCTTATTATCAAAATATATATTTTTCTTCAGAATAGAATTTAAATAATTTTTAATATTTTTTTAAATAACCCCGCCATTTGATTTTCATTTATTCTTCCAGTGTTTACATTTCTTGGACTAGGATGATAACAACCAACTAACAAAATATTATTAGGTAATTTATATATTTTGTCATGCTTGAATTCAATTTTTTGATTAAAGCTATATTCTGATTTATAAAAATAAACACAAGCATCAAAAGCAATTTTTCCAAGTGCTACAATTGTTGTTAAATTTTTAAGTTTATTTATTTCTTGATTAAAAAATCTAAAACAATTATCTAACTCTTTCTTTAAAGGTTTATCTCCAGGAGGAACACATTTTAAAGCTGTAGTTATATATGCTTTATTAAGTTTTAAACCATCATTTAAATGTGTTGATGTCGTTTGATTAGAAATTTTTGCTTTATACAAACATTTATATAAGAAGTCAGATGATCTATCCCCAGTGAAGACTCTACCAGTTCTATTACCTCCGTGAGCAGCTGGTGCTAATCCTACTAATAAAATTTTAGCATTTATATCCCCAAAACCAGTAATAGGTTTTCCCCAATAATTTTGATTTTCGTATTGCCTTCTTTTTTTTGTTGCGATTTTTTTTCTAAATTTTACCAGTCTTGGGCATTTGCTACATTTTATTATTTTTTTATTTAAATCAATCAAGCAAGTATTATTCTTTATTTTTGTCTGAATATAAAAGTGCAACTAAAAAAATTGCTGTCCATCCTAGAACTATTAAACCTTTTTTAATATTTGTTTCAGCTCCCCAAATATCTAAAAATAATGCACCGATTATTATTCCAATAATATAGATAATTATTACTAAACTACTTTTCATTGTTAATTTTTTTTTGTTTTATTATTGATAAACCATTTTCAATTTTAAATTTGTAAGATTCCTTAAAGCTTTCTAATTGCCAGCCAGTCATTCTTTTTTGAATTTCTTCAAGGTTATTTTTTTTCCATTCATCAGTTGTATTTTCATCTTTCCAAATTCTCTTTTCGTCTGAACTTCTTGCACATCCATAACAATATCCTGTAATTGGATCAGTTCTGCAAATACTAATACAAGGTGAAATAATCATTTTTTTAATTTTTATATACTTTTATACTATTATTCTAAATGGACAAATTACATCAATAATATATAAAGCAGCAATAATTTGGGCGAGTGGCGGAATTGGTAGACGCGTTGGTCTTAGGAACCAATAGTGCAAGCTGTGAAGGTTCGAGTCCTTTCTCGCCTACCATTAATAAAGTAAAGTGAATATAATAAATTATGAAAGTCACAGTTGAAAATAAAAAAGGTTTACAACAAGATCTGAAAATCTTTATTGATAAAGAAACAATTTCCGGGCATCTAAATCAAAAGTATGATGAAATTAAAAAGGATGTAGTTTTAAAAGGCTTTAGACCTGGAAAAGTTCCAACAGAAGTTTTGAAGAGACAATTTGGTAAAGCAGTTTATGG
>CAZBRW010000039.1:0-6236 GCA_964494555.1 uncultured Candidatus Pelagibacter sp.
CACAGGAGGGTTTTTTTCGAATCGGAATGTTTTTATTGTTATCTTTAATGTTTTTTGCGACTTTTAATGATCTTAAAGATTTAGGTTTATTTTAAAGGGTTTTTAAACGTCTAAAAAGTGAGCAAAATCAACGTTTTTCTTTTACTATATATTGTGTGAAAAACTTACCCACATACTAAAAAAAAGCTTGAAAATTAAGGGATTTTGTTAAGTATGATAATTAACCTTTAAAACCGGAGCTAAAATGAACAAAAAACAACTAGTAGCTAAATTGGCTGGCTCTTTAAATCAAAGTAAAGCTGACGCTGAGCGTACTTTTGATACTATTACCAACACTATTCTGGATGCCCTAAAAGGGGATGATTCAGTGAAAATCGCTGGTTTTGGAACATACAAAGTAGCCAAAAGAAAAGCTAGAATCGGACGTAATCCAAGAACTGGAGAACAGATTCAAATAGCTGCATCGCAAAAAGTTAAGTTTTTGCCAGCTAAAGCACTTAAGGAAATATTCAATAAATAATTTATTTCTCACAGCCTTTATTATAATGAAAAAATAATAAAGGCTGTTAGTGTATGCAAATAGCGCATAACTCGTTTATTCATTAAACATTAGTTTTTTATAATATCAAAAATTATAAGTGACTCTCTTAATTAAACATGAAGGGAGTTTATATGAAGAAACTTTTAAAGATATTAACGGGCTTCTCACTTGGTTTGTTAATATTTTCAATGCCAGCTCAAGCAGCAACTACAGTTTCTGCTGAAGTTGGTTTTATTTTTAATACTTTCCTTTTCTTAGTTTGTGGATTTTTAGTCATGTTCATGGCTGCAGGTTTCGCAATGCTTGAATCAGGAATGGTAACATCAAAAAGTGTGTCAGTTATTTGTGCAAAAAATATAGGATTATTTTCTATTGCCGGAATTATGTTTTGGTTAGTTGGTTATAATCTTGCATACGGTATACCTGAGGGTGGATTCATTGGTAAATTTATACCATGGTCAGACTCAAGTAAATTAGAGACTGGTTATTCTGCTGGATCTGATTGGTATTTCCAAATGGTATTCTGCGCAACAACTGTTTCAATCGTATCAGGTACATTAGCTGAAAGAATTAAATTGTGGCCGTTCTTTTTGTTCGCTGCAATTTTATCAGGAATAATTTATCCAATTGTTATGGGATGGCAGTGGGGTGGAGGCTGGTTAGCAGCTAGAGGTTTTTCAGACTTCGCTGGATCAACTCTTGTACACTCAACTGGAGGTGCTGCAGCATTAGCAGGTGCAATACTTTTAGGTCCTCGAATTGGTAGATTTAAAAAGAAAGGCGAACCTTCACCATTAAAACCTTTCGCAGCCTCATCAATACCATTAGTCACAATTGGAGTATTTATTTTATGGCTAGGTTGGTTTGGATTTAACGGTGGATCACAATTAGCAATGGGAACTTTTGATGATGCAGTAGCAGTTTCAAAAATTTTCATTAACACAAATCTTGCAGCATGTGGTGGAGTAATGGCAGCAGCAATAGTAACTAGGTTATCTGTTGGAAAAACAGATGTAATTCAAATGTTAAACGGTGCCATTGGTGGTTTAGTTGCGATTACAGCAGAACCATTGATGCCTTCTCCTATAGCAGCAATATTAATTGGTGCTGTTGGTGGTGTTATCGTTGTGTACGGAACAAAACTGCTTTTCTCTCTATCAATTGATGATGTAGTTGGAGCAGTACCAGCTCACTTATTTGCTGGAATTTGGGGAACACTTGCTGTGCCGATAACAAACTCAGGCGCAAAATTTGGAACTCAACTTCTAGGAGTGATATCAATAAATGCATTTGTATTTGTAGTAGCATTTATAGTGTGGGCACTTATGAAAAATACTTTTGGTATTAGGTTAAGTAAAGAGGCTGAACTTAAAGGTACAGACGTTACTGAAACCGGTGTAATTGCATACGCAATAAGAGATTAACATTAGTTAGTTAATATGGGGACCCTTTGTAACTCCTTTATGATGTCTAAAGAAGCTCATTAACAAAGGGTCCCCCTAAAATTCAAATTTGTTCTCCTCCCAAACTTTTTTCCAATCAAAATTAGGTGGCAATCCATAAACAGAATTAATATTGGTGCAATGCATTGAAATAGAGGGAATTGGAGATAAACAAGTCTCTTTCTCATATATTTCATGTAATTTTTTTTCCATCGGGTGATGTCTTTTTGTAGACATTTCTTTCAGTTGATAGCTGTATTTATTGATCATCTCTTTACTTGTAAGAAAAGTTACCAAAGTTTCGTTGATTTGTCTCCAATGTCTCTGGTTACCAAAAAAAACTGATGTTTTATCAATACTTGAGTATAGATAAGGATAATCGGCAGGGCATAAAAATAACTCCTTGTTTAACTGAGAAGATATTTTTTCATAAGTAAATAACATTTCTGAAATAGCGATTTTTTCATGAACATAATCATCCTCTAAGAAATAAAATAAATCTGAATTTTCAGATTTAGCAATCTCTAATGATTTATAAATATTTCTCATATTTGATATCATATTAGATGATATTTCTTTTCCATTTTCATCAATGGATTTAATTTCTTCACTAAATTCATCTTTTTTGATGTTGATTATTTTACTCTTTAATGTTGTTTGGCTTAATATTTTATCTATTTTGTTTAAAATTTCTGAACTTGACCCATCATCAGAAATTATGATCTTAAATTTTACATCTTTGAAAAATTTTTTTGCATATTCACAGGATTTAATGACTGAATTTATTGTTCTAAAAGTATATTCAGACTTTGAACATTCAAATATTCTTTGTTTATTTTGATCAAGCATAACTTGATTAGTCTCTTTATCGCCAAAAGTATAAGATCTTATTATAATTGTTAAACTTTTAACTTTTCTTGTAATTGTGGTCTCACCTAAGGGTAAAACAACTGATTTTTTACCTGCTTCACTAAGGTTTTCTTTTATGTACAAATCTTTATCTGAAAGTGTCAGATTTGATTGATCAACAAACTCGTACCCAATTTTTCTAATTATTTTAATTAGTATTTTTTTTATAAAACTACGATTTTTGCTTATTTTATTTTTCATTATAATAATTAATTTAATTTTAACTTTTATTAATTATAATCATAAGATATATTTATACTATAATGTCTATAAAATCTTCACAAACACTTATTTCTGAAGCCTTACATGAAGTTAATACAATTACTCCTGACGAAGCTCTAAAACGATCAAATGAAAATAAATGCAATCTTATTGATATTAGAGATGCAAATGAACTTGAGAAATTAGGAAAAATTGAAAATTCTCATAATATTTCTAGAGGGCTTTTAGAGTTCTCTATCCATCCGGACAGCGCTTTTGTGCAAAGAGAAGAAATAGACCTAGATAAAGAATTAGTACTATTTTGTGCAGCTGGTGGTAGATCTGCACTTGCCGCCAAAACATTAAAGGAAATGGGATTTAATAATGTATCACATGTAGAGGGTGGATTTGGAGCAATGGTTAATAGTGGATTTAAAATCAAAAAGTGATTAGTCGTATAGTGATATTCTCTTAGCAACAAAGATTCTAAAAAGCCAATAAAAAAAAATACCAAATGGTCCAACAAAATAAGTTATGACAATTGGAAGAATAACTAATGATCTTGACATAGAAATTTTTTGACTATCTCTAACAATCCATCCACCACAAAATAGGTTTATTGCTAAAAAATGAGTCCAAAAGAGCATGACAAATGATTTGCTCGAAAATAGCTCTCTTAAATGCTCCAAACCTAGATACAAATTAAAATTATCTAAAAAATTATAATCATTAGAGTAAAAAATATACAATAAATAACAATACGCACCTGTTAGAATGAAAATGGGAAAAATTGAAGTTACAAAAAAACCACAAACCTTAGAATTTGGAAAGAAAACTAAAATAAGCCAAAAAGGAACAACACCAATATTAAGCCATAGGTAAATTATCTCAATTGTAAAAAACGTTGAAATTTGCTCGAACATATGAATTTATAATATATTACATCGTAGATGATTCCTATTAAAAATAGAAAAAAAAGCCTCGAAATAACTGTTGAGGAAATGAGAAACTTTTCGCTATCTTATATTGAAAAATATTCACCATCTAAGCAACAACTTAAAACTTACTTGTTAAAAAAATATTTAAAAATCAAAGTTCAAAATATTAACAAAAAAAATATCGTAGATTTAATTGATATTGTTTTAAAAGATTTAGAAAAATTAAAATTTATAAATGATAAATTTTATTCAAATTCAAAAGCAAAAAGTTTAATTCAAAGAGGTAGTTCAATTAATAAAATAAGAAATTACTTATTTCTTAAAGGAATAAGAAACGAATTTATAAATGAAACCATTGATCAAATTAAAGAAAAAAATGAGGATCAAGATTTCTTCTCAGCTATTAAATTATGCAAAAAAAGAAGAATTGGCCCTTCTAGAGAAGAAAACAATAGACCTTTATTTTATAAAAAGGATATAGGAGTACTCGCAAGATCAGGATTTGATTTTGAAACTTCAAAAAGAGTGCTTGACATTAAAAAAGATGATTATTTAAAAATAATAAACCTATTATAATTTATTTTTTTTATTTTTTTCCTCTAAATAATAATCTAATTTTTTTTTAATTAAATTTTTAACAACGACAAAAACAATTAAACCAAATATAGATACAGAAACAATTATAATTAAAATTATTCTTACAGTTTCATCCATTTTATAAATCTTTTGTTCTTTTTAAAATTATACTTGGGTTCTTAAAGTTCTTCTTACCGTACATGATTTCATTTCCTTCAAAGTCAGTAATTGTACCACCAGCATTTTTTAAAATCGCATGCCCTGCAGCAATATCCCATTCAGAAGCCCTAGGTTCAGTAACATATAAATCATACTCACCTGCAGCAACTACACAAAATTTTAGTGAACTTTTCATTTTTACAAATTCCTTTACATTAAATTTTTTATGAATCTCAGATATAATTGGTTTAAGTTCATTCGAATATGAAACTGCCCTAATACCATTAAAGTTACTTCTTTTCTCTCCAGTTAGTTTTATTTCTTTATTATCAATAATTTCAAAACTGTGGCCTGAACTATAAGAATAAAAAAGTCTATTTTTAGCTGGAGCATAAATTATTCCTAACTCTGGTTTTTTATCAATTATTAGAGCAGCGTTTAAAGTAAATTCATCTCTATTGTTTATATAATCATAAGTGCCATCTATAGGATCGATCAACCAAAATTTGCTAAGGTCTTCTCTAGATTTATTTAACGAACTTTCTTCGGATACAATTGGAATGTCTGGTGTAAGATTTTTTATTTTTTCGGTAATTATTTTATTTACTTCAATATCTCCATTTGTAACTGGAGTGTTATCAGATTTAATTTCTGTTTTTAGACCTTTATTTCGAAGATCAATTGATTTCTTTCCAGCGTCAAGAAAGGTTATGACTAATTCGTCATTAATTTTTTTTAGTTGTTGATTATCCATTACGAAGTTTTTTTAATTCAATTAAATTTGCGTTAATTACTTTCTTTCCAACATTTTCAAAATTTACAGTTACTTTATTATCGATTATAGATTGGACTTGCCCAATACCCCAATCATTATTTGATGGATTAAGCACTTTGTCTCCTGGTTCATAATCTAAAATCATTTAATTTAATTTATAATAGAAATAAGTATAAGTAAGATCAATATGACATTTAAAACTAATTCAATTGGTTTAAATAAAGACCCAAAGGACACAACAGTTGTTGTTGCAATGTCGGGTGGAGTGGATTCATCCACTGTAGCAGGCATGATGAAAAGAGATGGATATAAAGTTATCGGAATAACTTTAAAATTATATGATGATACAAAAGAAACATCTAGTTCTAAACAATGTTGCGCAGGCCAAGATATTATGGATGCAAAAAGGGTTGCCAATAAACTAAATATTGATCATAAAATTTTATACTATCAAAATAAGTTCAAAGACGGTGTTATAAATAATTTTATAGAAAGTTATCTAAAAGGTGAAACTCCGGTGCCATGTATTCAGTGTAACAAAACTGTAAAATTCAATGATTTGTTCGAAGAGTCTAAAAATTTAAAAGCTGATGCTTTAATTACAGGTCATTATGTAAAAAGTTTAACAAAAAATAATATAACAGAAATGTATAGAGCCATTGATGAGAATAGAGATCAAAGTTACTTTTTATTTA
>CAZBRW010000040.1:0-6172 GCA_964494555.1 uncultured Candidatus Pelagibacter sp.
CAATTTAGAGAGTTAATTGTTGTAAAAAAGAATGGACGAAAATCTCCTTTTGATAGAGATAAATTGTCGAAATCAATTTATATTGCATTAAAAAAAAGACCTTTAGATACTAATACAATTGAAAAATTCATAACTAAAGTATCCAGATCATTAGAAGAACTAGGATCAAACGAGATCGCATCCAATACTATAGGAACAATGGTAATGGAAGGTCTGAAAGAACTAGACCCAGTAGCATATGTAAGATTTGCTTCTGTTTATAGAAATTTTAGAGAGGAAAAAGATTTCGTTCAATTTGTAGACAAAATCGATGTCTTCAAAAAGAGATAATTCAAAGCATAATAATAAAAAATATATGCGACTTGCCTTAAATCTAGCAAGTCAGAATTCTGGTTTAACAGGATCAAATCCATCTGTAGGCAGTGTTATTGTTAAGAATAATGAAATCATTTCTGTTGGAATTACAAGTTTAGGCGGCAGACCTCACTCAGAAACAAATGCTATAAAAAATTGTAAACATAACTTAAAAAATTCAACTTTATACGTTTCACTTGAGCCCTGTAACCATTATGGAAAAACTCCTCCATGTACTAATCTGATAATTAAATCTGGTATTAAAAAAGTTTATTATGCAATTGATGACATAGATCCGAGAACATCAAGCAAATCATTCAATATCTTTAAACAAAAAAAAATTAAAGTTGTAAAAAATTTTATGTTAAAGGATGCAAAAAAATTATACAAACCTTACTTTATTACAAAAACAAAAAAAATTCCTTATATAATTGGAAAAATTGCAGCATCTAATGATAACTATATAAAATCTAAGAAAAAATATATAACCAACAAATACTCACTAAAAGTATCACATTTACTAAGATATAAAAATGATGGTGTTCTAATAAGCTATACAACAGTAAACTCTGATAATCCTAAATTAAATTGTAGAATTAATGGATTAGACCGTTTTAGTCCAAAAAGATTTATAATTGATAAAAATCTTAAAACTAAAGAAAATCTACATTTGATAGATACGGCAAAAAAACATAAGACGTATATTTTTTATAATAAATCATCAAATATCAAAAAAAAACTTTTTCTTAGAAAGGGTGTCAAATTAATTAAAATGAAACTTAACGAAGAAGGTAATTTTAATTTATCATCAATAGTAAAAAAAATTTATAGTTTAGGAATTAACTCATTATTAATTGAAGGTGGATTAAATTTGACTGATAAATTTATTAAATCTAAATTAATGAATGAGTTTTATCTATTTAAAAGTAAAAACAAATTAAATAATATAGGTACGCTTAACATGTCAGAATTAGTTCCAAAACTTTCAAAATATTTTAAGTTTAAAGAAAATGTAGATACTTATTTAGAGAGTGATAAATTAACAAGATATTATTAATATTATGTTTAATGGAATTATATATAAAACGGGGAAAATAAAAAAATTTTCTAAGAGTAAAAAAGGATTAAATATATTTATAAGTTCGAAATTAAGATTGAGTAAAAAAAATCTAGGAATGTCAATTGCTTGTGATGGAGTATGTTTAACCTTAATATCTGCTAAAAATAAATTATTTGAATTTTATTTATCAAATGAAACAATTAAAAAATCAAAATTTAAAAACTTGAAAGTTGGTGATCAAATTAATTTAGAATTACCTCTAAAATTTGGACAAGATATATCTGGTCATATCTGTCAAGGACACGTAGATACAACCGCAAAGCTCTCTAACTTATCAAAGGAAAACAAATCCTTAATATTTAAGTTCAAAATAAATAAAAATTACATAAAAGATCTTGTTCATAAAGCATCAATTTTAATAAATGGTGTTTCATTAACTATTTCAAAAATAACTAAAATTGGCTTTGAAATATGGGTAATCCCACATACACTAAAACTAACAAATTTGTCAAAACTAAAAAAAAATGATCTGGTCAATGTTGAGATTGATATTTTATCAAAATATGTGAAAAAACATCTTAATGAAAAAAAATAATTTTAGTTCTATTCAAGATATCATTAAGACGGTAAAAAAAAATGGCATGTTTATACTTGTTGATGATGAGAGTAAGCATGAAGAAATGGAGAATGAAGGTGATTTAGTTATTTCAACCTCAGCAGTAAATCCAAAAAATATAAATTTTATGGCAAAGTATGCCAGAGGATTGATTTGTTTAGCAATGGACACTGCTCAATCAAATAAACTTGATTTAACACTAGCATCTCCAATTAATCAATCGAGAAGCAAAACTGCTTTTACATATTCTATCGAAGCAAAAAAAGGAGTTACTACAGGTATATCCGCATATGATAGATCAAGAACAATCAATGTGGCATCAAAAAAAAATGCAAATAAAAATGATATTGTATCACCTGGACATGTTTTTCCTGTTATAGCGAAAGATGGTGGTGTTCTAGTTAGAGCAGGGCATACGGAAGCATCAGTTGATATATCTAAATTAGCAAAAAAAAATAATTCTGCTGTTATATGTGAAATTATGGCTGACGATGGTAAAATGGCTACTGGAAAAACTTTATTCAATTTTGCAAAAAAACATAAACTAAAAATTGCCAAAATAGAAGATTTAATATCTTATAGACTAAAAAGAGAGAAGTTAATTAAGCTTAAAAAAACTTCTTCAATTAAAGTACAAAATCAAATGTTTAAAATTAAAGTTTATGAAAATTTAATAGATGGATCAGAAAATTTTGCTTTAGTAAAAGGAAATTTAAGAAAAGGTTCTATCCCGAGGCTAAGAGTAATTTCTTCAAATGTAGTTCAAAATTATTTAATAAATCATAAATTGCCAAATGCTTTTGAGAAGACTATTAGTTATTTCAAAAAATATACTAATTGTGTTTTGATATTTATAAGAGATCCAAATCTTAAGTCTGTTACTCAAACGCTTAAACAATATAAAAGTAAAAATTTTTACAAAAAGGGACATGATAAGCTTATTAGAAATTATGGCATTGGTGCACAAATAATTAAATCGTTAAAAATTAAAAATATGATATTAGTTACAAGATCACGTAAAAAAGTAATAGGTTTGGATGGATATGGCATTAAAATTATTAAACAGGAAATTATAAAATGAGAAAAAAAATCTTAATAGTTCTAGCTGATTATTATACAGATATCGGATCTGAATTAATTAAATCGGCTAAATTATATTTAAAAAAGAAATCATCTATAAGTATAAAAATTATTAAAGTCCCTGGTGTTTTTGAAATACCAGTTACAATTTCAAAAAATATAAAAAAGTTTGATGCTTTTTTAGCTTTAGGATGTGTTATTAAAGGAGAAACACCCCATTTTGATTTTATTTCAGATTCCACAACTAAATCTATTATGAATCTATCTGTAAATAGTAAAAAGCCCATTGGTAATGGAATTATTACTTGTTTAAATAAAAAACAGGCAAAAGCTAGAGGAAAAAAAGGAAAAGAAGCAGCAAATGCGGTTTTTTCAGTATTAAGTCAGTAGTATGAACTTGAACTATAGCCCAAAAAATAATCCAAGAGTTATAGTAATTCAAAAGCTTTACGGCAAATATTTTAATGACGAGATAAATTTAATTTTTCCAAAACATAGATTTAAGAAATTTATTAAGGATGTTGTTAATGGAACTATTGAGAGAAACGATGTTATTAATGATGAAATTTCTACACATTTAAAATTAGATTTAAATATAAATAGAATAGATAAGGTTTTTCAAGTTATTATTAAAAGTGCTATATTTGAACTTTTATATAAACCAAAAATATCTTCAAAAATTATAATAAATGAATATTTAAAAGCATCCAATTTTTTTTTAGAGGACGCGCAAACAAAATATTTAAATGCACTATTGGATAAAATATCTAAGAAAATAAGAAATACCAATGGATGAATTTTTATTAATTAAAAAATACTTTAAAAAGCTTTCTGACAATAATTCAGCTGCAAGAAAATTAAATGACGATGTATTCTTTGATAAAAAAAATAGATTAGTAGTTTCTATAGATACTTACAATGAAGGTGTGCATTTTCCTCATTTTAAAAACCCAGATTTAGTTATAAAAAAAGTTTTAAGATCTTCGATATCAGATCTCATTGCAAAAGGTGTTCAGCCAAAATATTATTTTATTTCAGGTAGCGGCAAAAAAAGTCACTTTACTAAAAAAAACTTAGTAAAGAT
This sequence comes from uncultured Candidatus Pelagibacter sp., assembly GCA_964494555.1. Taxonomy (GTDB): domain Bacteria; phylum Pseudomonadota; class Alphaproteobacteria; order Pelagibacterales; family Pelagibacteraceae; genus Pelagibacter. The sequence goes on from CAZBRW010000040.1 coordinate 4,195, forward strand.
AAAGAAATCATTAGCTGAAGAGCAAAGAAGATATGGTTTAAAGCTTTCCGGTGGTGATACAACAAATTCAAATAAAGTTTCATTTTCTATTACAACAGTAGGCTTTTCTAAGAATATAATTGAAAGAAATAAGGCTAAATTAAATGATGATATATATGTTACGGGCAATATTGGTGACAGCTATCTTGGTTTGAAAATATTAACAAATAAAATTAAAATTAATCCAAAATTAAAAAATTATTTTTTAAATAAATTTTACTGCCCTGATTTACCTTTTAAATCTTACAAATATATTCGTAAATTCGCAAATACATCTATGGATATATCAGATGGTCTTATATCTGATATGGAAAAACTTATTAATGATCAGAAGTTATCTTTTGAAATTGATATGAAAAAAATACCTATCTCTAAAAAATTAAACTATTTTCTAAAAAAGAATAAAACAAAGAAATATCATTACTTATTTAATGGTGATGACTATCAAATTTTATTTACTGCTTCTAAAAACAATAGATCATTAATTAAATTAGTTGAAAAAAAAATGAATCAAAAAATAACTAGAATTGGCAAAATAAATAATAGATTCAAAAAAAATACCGTGAAATTGATCAATAAACCTCTGAATCTCAACAATTATAAAGGTTATTCTCACAAGTTTTAATAAGTTAAATATTGCCTTTTGTTGCTTTTTTTGTAATGTCCGATTTTTAATATTTAAATACTAACTTAAAACTAAAGGAAATATGGAAGCATCAGCATTAAATATACTTCAGATTATTATTTTGTCAGGATTATTATCAATTGTTTACGGTTTTTTTACAGGTAAAAATATATTAAATGCTAGTGCTGGTAATTCTAAAATGCAAGAGATTGCTTCAGCCATTCAAATTGGTGCGAAAGCATATTTAAATAGACAATACAAAACTATTGCTATTGTTGGAGTCGTTGTATTAATTATAATTAGTTATGCCTTTAGTATATTAGTCGGATTAGGCTATCTAATTGGTGCAACACTATCTGGTATCGCCGGTTATGTTGGAATGCTTGTATCAGTTCAAGCAAATGTACGAACAGCTGAAGCTTCGAGAAAAGGTTTGTCAAAAGGTCTTGATATCGCATTTAAATCAGGTGCAGTAACAGGAATGCTTGTTGCAGGTTTAGCACTTTTATCTATAGCTGTTTATTATTATTTACTTATTTCATTTGGAGTTGATGAGAGAGAGATTGTAAATGCATTAGTGGCTCTTGGGTTTGGAGCTTCATTGATATCAATTTTTGCAAGACTGGGTGGTGGAATTTTTACTAAAGGAGCAGACGTTGGTGCAGATTTAGTAGGGAAAGTTGAAGCTGGTATTCCAGAAGATGATCCAAGAAATCCAGCTGTAATAGCTGATAATGTTGGAGATAATGTTGGAGATTGTGCTGGTATGGCAGCTGATTTATTTGAAACGTATGCAGTTACAATAGTTGCTACAATGGTTTTGTCCTCAATATTCTTTCATGGTGATCTCAATATGATGATTTATCCTCTATCAATTGGTGGAGCCTGTATATTAACATCAATCATTGGTACATTTTTTGTAAAATTAGGAAATTCAAAAAATATAATGTTAGCATTATATAAAGGCTTTATTGTTACAGCAGTTACATCTTTAATTATTTTATATCCTTTAACTGATTATGTATTAGGTCTAGAGAAAACTTTCAATATCTCAGAAAAATCTTTTACAGGATTGAGTTTGTATTACTGTGGAGTAATTGGTTTAGTAATAACTGGTCTTCTAATATGGGTTACTGAATATTATACTGGAACAAATTATCGTCCTGTAAAAAGTGTAGCATCATCATCTACAACTGGTCATGGAACTAACGTAATACAAGGTCTAGCAGTTTCTATGGAAGCAACAGCTATACCGGCTTTAATTATTGTTGGTGGAATACTTTTAACAAATTATATAGCTGGACTTTTTGGTAT
>CAZBRW010000041.1:0-5918 GCA_964494555.1 uncultured Candidatus Pelagibacter sp.
TGATTGTAGAGGTAATGATCTAAAGCACCCTCCTAGTTATTATTTAAAGAAAATGCATTTTGATACAATTGTATTTACTTATGAACAGCTAAAATATTTGGTAGATGTATTTGGTTCAGATAAGATTATTATGGGAACTGATTATCCCTACGATATGGCAGAAGATGATCCTGTTGGCCATGTTTTAGGGACTCCTGGCCTAAATACAGATGATATAAAAAAAATTACAGGTATAAATGCTGCTAAATTATTAGGTATCAATTAACTTATAGTTAATGCGGGGGACAATTATGATTAATCAAATTAATGTAGGTGTTATAGGAACTGGATGGTGTGGTGGTATTAGAGCTAATGCCTGCGCTGATAATCCGCTTGTAGATAAATTATATATAGCTGAAACAAACTCTAATCGATTAAAAGAATTAAAAAATTCTCTCAATATAGAAATGGCTACGGAAAATTGGCAAGAATTAGTAAATAATAAAAATATTGATACTATTATTATATCTGCAACTCCAGAGACCACACACTATCCTATGGCACTTGCTGCTCTTAAAGCGGGTAAAAACGTTTTTTTAGAAAAACCTATAGCTACAACATTAAAAGAAGCTGAAGAATTAATAGATGTATCAATTAAAAATAATGTAAAATTTACAATTGGTTATTCGCAAAGATTTAATGCAAAATATGCATATGTAAATAAAACATTAAAAGAAAATTTGATAGGTGAACCAGTCACTTGCCTTGTAAGCAGACATATTACTCGTGAGCTTGGTGAAAAAATTTCTGGTAGAACAGCTCTATCCCCTGCTGCTATGGAAGCAACACATGATTTAGATTTTTTATTATGGTGTTTACAACCTAGAAAGCCAGTGAAAGTTTATAGTCAAACTTCGGGTAAACTTTTTTCTAAGAATAGTAATACTCCTGATCATCAATGGATTATGGTTACATTAGATGATGGGATGACTATAACAATTGGTGCTGGATGGATTCTTCCTTTAGGCTATCCAAATTTTTCTAATACTTGGATAGAAGTCATTGGTACTGATGGATCTTTATTTATTGATGATACACATAAGGATGTTCAGCTTAGTACGGTTAAAGATGGTATTAGATATCCTATGTCCTCTATGCCAGGTGAACCTGTAAACCATACACATGCTGGTCCCATGCATGAAGAAACAATGCATTTTATAAATGCAGTTGCATTAAATAAGCCTGTATTAGTAAAGCCAGAAGAAGCTAAAACAGTTATGGAACTTTATATGGCAGCAGACTTGTCAGCAGAAAATGGAGAACCTGTTCTTTTACCTAGGAATAATTAATGAAATCAATAAATATTACACCAAATCTTGTTACTAGTATTATTAGTATTATCTTTGGAATTTTTATTTTTCTTAAAATACCTACAGAAGTGGAAAAGCCATTATTGCTTTTTGGTCAATCTTCTTCTGAAATAGATCCAAAGATTGTTCCTGCTATTATATCTTTCATGTTTTTTATATTTGGTTTGTATACTCTATTCTTTGAAAGAGAGGATAAAAGTATAAATGTTTGGCCTTCATTTTCAAAAGAAATGCTTTTAAATGTTTTAGTTACAATTATTTTTTTATTTGGTTATTCATTAACATTTGAGTCCTTAGGATTTGTTGTATCTAGTTTTCTACTCATTTTCTTTTTGAGCAATTATATGGGAAATGTAAATTTAAAATTTGTGACTTTGATTGCAATTATTTTTCCTGTTACTGTTTTTTTTATTTTCGTCAACATAATGCATGTTTTTTTACCGGCGTTTCCATTTTTAGAAATGCGGATTGGTAATTTTTTAATAATGTAAGGTGAATATATGTTAGAAAGTTTTTTTAATTCTTTTCCTTTACTTTTAGGAAGTGGTAATTTTCTAACAATTATTTTTGTAATAGCTTTAGGTCTTTTAATTGGTTTGTTTGTTGGTGCATTACCTGGATTAACTACCTTAATGGCAATGGCTATTGTACTTCCTATATCATTTTTTATGGATCCTTTGGTTGGAATCCCTTTTTTGATTGGTGTATACAAAGGAGGAATTTTTGGAGGTTCTATTCCAGCAATCCTAGTTTCATTACCTGGAACGGGTGCATCAGTGGCAACTACCTTCGATGGACCACCCTTAACAAAAATGGGAAAAGGCAGAAAAGCACTTGAAACTGCATTATTTTCCTCTGTAATAGCTGATTTTTCAAGTGATATTGTTACTATTCTTCTTATTGGACCTATAGCTTTAGTCGCTTTATTAATAGGGCCTCCTGAGTTAGCAGCTATATTATTTTTAAGTATTTTAATTATTTCTTCTACATCAAATGGAAGTGTAGGAAAAAATATGATTATGTTAGCTGCAGGACTATTCATAGCTATGATTGGTCAAGACCCAATAGCAGCATTATCAAGATTTACGTTTGATGTTTTTGAACTTAGAGCTGGTGTTCCTTTATTACCAATGCTTATAGGATTATTTGCTATTCCAGAGATTTTAATAAATATTGAAACTAAAGCCAAAGAATTTGTAAAAACAAAACTAAATTTAAAAAAAGAAGAAAAATTAACTTGGGAAGAATTTTTAAAGTTAAGAAAAACAATCCTCAGAAGTACCGTCATAGGAACAACCATTGGAATGATTCCTGGAGTTGGTCAGGTTGTTGCAGCTTTTGTAGGATACGCCGCAGCAAAAAATTCCTCAAAAACACCTGAAAAATTCGGAAAGGGAGAATTAGAGGGAATTGCAGCACCAGAAGCTGCAAACAATGCTGTAAACGGCCCCACTCTTGTTCCACTTTTAACACTAGGAATACCCGGAGATAATATCACTGCTATTTTACTTGGGGCCTTTATTGCACATGGCTTAAGGCCTGGACCAGAACTAATGTCAGAGCAAGGAAGTATAGTGTTTGCAATTTTATTATGTATGTTAATTGCTAATATTCTATTTTTGATTTTAGGTTATTTTACAATGCCATTATTTTCAAAAGTAGTAACAATAAAAAAGTCTTATTTAATTCCTTTAACAATCATTTTTGCATTTGCAGGGTCATTTGTATTTAGACATAATCCTGCTGACTTATATTTTTTGTTATTTTTTGGAATTTTTGGTTATATATTGAAAAAACTTCAATTTGACGTAACACCTTTAGTTATGGCTTTTATTTTAGCCCCATCTTTAGAATATGCATTTGGCCAAACATTAAGTTTAGGCGATGACAATGTTTTAATGTATTTACTCTCTGAAAGACCAATAGCTGCTCTTATTATTGTGTCTACTCCAGTAATAACTTGGAAACTTTTTCAGAGAAGTAAAAAGTTGCGTGACGTCGCAACTTCACTTACCTCATCGCAGGTAAAATCAAGTTAATTTCTCATTTGAAAGGAGGAAAAAATGAATAATTTATTAAAAACTCTTATAGCTATATTGGCTATTATTAACTTTTCGTGGATAGCAAAAGCTGACTATCCTGAAAAGCCAATTACAATGGTTATCCCTTTTGGCCCTGGGGGATCTCACGACTTAAATGCTAGAGTCTTTACAAGTATAATTCCACAATATCTAGGAAATGCGATTATAGTCAAATTAGTTCCAGGTGCTAGTGGTCAAACTGGAACTGCTATGGTAGCTCAAGCAAAACCAGATGGTTATACACTTTTGTTTACTCATAATTATGTGGATCAACTTCAGCATCATGTAAAAAAGTTACCTTATAAGCCTTTAAGTGACTTTGTTACTGTCGGAAGATTAAACTATGCCGCTGCTTGTATGATAGTTTTAAGTAAATCTAAATATCAATCAGTTCAGGATGTTTTTGATGCGGCTAAATCAAGCAATGGTAAGTTAAAACTTGGACATTCAGGTATGTGGGGAGCAACAATGGTTCCAATGGCTCAATTAATGTCTTGGGGTAAGGTAAATGCTAACTTAACGCCTTTTAAGGGCGGTGGTCCTATGGTTAAAGGGTTACTAGCGGGAGATGTAGAGGCAGTATTACACTTTCCATCAGTAATTAAAGGTCAAGGATCAAAAGTTAGAACTTTAGCATGTGGAGCAAAAGAAAAAAGTCTTGGGACACCTCCAACATTTGAAGAACTAGGTTTTACAGGACAAATTGGGTATATGGACAGGATTTTGATGGCACCTGCAAAAACACCGCCTGAACGAATTAAAATTCTTCAAGATGCTCTGTCAAAGCTAAAAGATGACAAAACATTCAAAAAATTTATGAAAAGATTAGGCGAAAACATGAAATTTATGAGTGGTCCAGATTACGAAAAGATTAGAGCAGAAAAATCAGATAATTATAAATCTTTAGTTAAGCAAATGACTAAAGGTTAAATTTCAAAATGGTATGCCTACATTAAAAGGCATACCAACTTTTAATTATGTACCAAGAAATAATATCAATAACTGGACCTGTTTTTTTATTAATATTTTTAGGTTTTGCAGTATCTAAATTTAAGATAGAGATTCACGAAAAAACATTGGGTTTTTTACTTACTCATATTGGATCTCCATGTTTAATCTTTCATACTTTATCTACGACGAATATTGAATTAAATATTCTTCTTGAAATTTTCTTTGCAGCAATATCTGTAATTTTTATTTCATCCATTTTAGCTCTAATTGTTTTAAAATTATTTAAAGAGGAGTTTAGTCCTTATTTTAGCTGTTTAATACATCCTAATTCGGCTAATTTAGCATTACCCTTATCTATATTAACATACGGTGAAACGGGTCTTATGTATGCTATTCCATATTATGTTGTAGTAGCAATATCCCAAAATACATTTGGATATTTAACTATTCTAGGATCTTTTAGGTTTTTATATTTATTGTATCATCCAATTTTTGTATTAACTCTTTTAGGTTTGATAGTAATGACACATAAAATATCTTTACCTCTAGTTATAATAAATACAACAAATTATCTTGGGCAAATAGTCATACCCATTTCATTGATTTTATTGGGTTATTCGCTTTCAAATTTAAAGGTTAAAAATTTTATCAAAGGATTTTTTTATACACTTGCTCGTTTTTTTATTGGTTTAGGAAGCGCTTTATTAGTATTACTTTTAATGGATATTACTGGTGTAAAGGCCGGTGTTATTTTGATTATGTCAACAATGCCAGTCGCGTTATTAAATTATATATTTACTGTTCAAATAAATAAAGACACAACAACAGTAGCCGGATTGGTTGTTATATCAACAATATCAACTTTGATAATTCTACCTTTTCTTTTAAGTATCATTTTAATGTATTTTAATTAAAGCAATATATAATTTAATTTAATAACTAATTGTTTTTTATCTTATTACTTAAGTATCAAATACAGCTATTGCCCTAATAGGGCTTCCAGTCCCTCCCCTGATTTTAAGTGGCAACCCAATAAATTTAAATCTACCTTTTCCAATAAGTTGATCTAAGTTTGTTAAACCTTCTATATGTGTAAAGCCCATTTCTTTACAGACATTGTGAACTTCAAAATTATTTTTACCTGGAGTACCTGGGCTTACAGCCTCGACTCCAAAGCTTGTTATACCTTGTTTTCCAAGCCATTCAGCAGATTTTCGTGTCAAACCAGGAAAATCAGTTAAAAATTTATTAGTGCCATAAGTCCTATCATAGTGAGCCATATATAATAATACTGTATCTTTTGGGTTAATGCTTAATTCATCTCTTTCTAAAGCTGCTTCTAAATCTTCTATTGTTATATTAGACTTAAGTGGTTTATGAGATAAATCTAAACAAATACCTTCTGTATAAAAATTCTCTAAGGGCATTTTATCAATAGATTTTGCATTAGGATCCGGGTCAAAATGTGAAAATGCATCTACATGAGTTCCAGTATGCTCTCCCATGGACATATACATAGATGCACACGAAAATTTTA
>CAZBRW010000042.1:0-5860 GCA_964494555.1 uncultured Candidatus Pelagibacter sp.
AAAGCTTGAACTTTTGCTACATTTTTCATTGATTCAGGGTACACAAAGTGTGCCTCTGTTATTGGACCTTCGACTTTTGGTAGCACTTTAATCAAATTTCTTGATTGAAAGACCAAATAATCAGGTAATGCTGCTAAACCTACTCCACTCTCAACTGCCAATAATAGCCCCATAACACTATTAACTTTCATGACAGTTTTTCTTTTTTTGTTATCTTTCATACCAAGTTTTAGTGCCCAGTCAGGGTTATAGACTGGAGAGGGATTTCCTCTACCATAAGATATGAATCTGTGTTCATTTAAATCATTCACTTTCTTAGGAAAACCGTTTTTTTCAAGATATTTATTAGATCCATAGATGTGATAATTAATATCAATTAATTTTCTTTGAATATAATTAAGTTGTTTTGGTCTTCTCATAAAAATACCGATATCAGCTTGTCTAGTGCTTAAATCAAGCTCCTTATCATCAAATATAAGTTCAATCTCAATTTCTGAATTGAGTTTCATAAATTCTTGAACTCTTGGTGTAAGCCAGTGTGTTCCAAAGCTTCTTACTGTTGTAACGGTTAATTTTCCAGAGGGTTTAGTTTTTTTATCGCTTAGTGTTGTCTCAACCTCTTTTAGTTTAGCAATTACGTCGTGAGCGGTTTTAAAAACATACTCACCATTTTCTGTAAGTGTTAAACCTCTAGCGTGCCTTTCAAATAATTTAACTTTTAGATCTTCTTCTAAAGATTGAATTTGTCTACTTATTGCAGATTGACTAAGGTTTAGATTTACCGTTGCACTTGTGAAGCTTCCAGCTTCCGCAACTGCATGAAATATTTTTAATTTGTCCCAGTCCATTATTTATTAACATCTACCACAATTTTATTTGGTAAACTTCCTTTTAGCATATCTGGATAAATATTTAATAATTCATTTAAGCCAACAACCTTAATTGATTTTTCTAATATTTTAAAATCAACTAAATTTGGAACTTCACCCCACACAAACTCTTTTCTTTTCTTACTTACATTAACTGAATCGACACCCCATAGTTTGACTGCTCTTAATATAAATGGAAGTATTGAAGTATTTAAATTATTAGCACTAGCATTACCACATGCAGCAACAATACCTTTAGGTTTAGTTTGAGAAATTGCATTTGCTAATATGTTCCCTCCTACAGTATCAACAACACCATCCCACATTCCTTTTCCAATTAATTTTGGTTCGACTTCAAATTCTTTACGATCAACAACATTTTTAGCGCCTAATTCCTTAAGATAATCAGCTTTATCAGGTTTGCCTGTGATAGCAGTTACATTAATACCCATTTTTGAAAGTACCATAACAGCAACCATTCCTACTCCACCTGTTGAGCCGGTAACTAAAACATCATTAACTTTACTTTGCATTAAAAGTTCTTCTTTTGCTTTTACTGCAAATGCACAAAGTAAAGCAGTAAAACCAGCCGTTCCTAGCATCATTGCTTCTTTGTTGCTTATACCATCTGGTTTTTTAATTAAGAAATCTTTTTTTACTTTTGCATACTGTGAATATCCGCCATGGAATAATTCACCAACTCTACATCCCGTTAAAATAACCTCATCTCCATTTTTAAGTTCAGTGTCATTACTTTCTTCAACTGTTCCTGCAAAATCAATACCTGGAATACGTGGATACTCTTTAACAAGTTTTCCACCATTTTTTAAAATCATTGCATCTTTAAAATTTAAGTCTGAATAATCAACCTTAACTAAGACTTCACCTTCATTTAAAAATCCTAGATCAAGCTCTTTTACTTCTCTTGTAAAGCTCTCCCCTTCTTGGTTGATCACCAAGGCTTTAAATTTTTCTGGCATGAGTGGAGTTAATATTATTTTGTAATAAATCTCAAATATCTATTTTGAAAACTTAGATCTTCTTTAAATTGACCTAAATAAAAATTTGTAACTGTTGTGGCTTGTTCTTTTTTGATACCTCTCATAGTCATACACTGATGAGTTGAATCTATTGTTACAGCAACTCCTTTGGCATCTATTGCTTCCATTAAAGTTGTTGCAATTTGTACTGTTAATCTTTCTTGAGTTTGAAGTCTTTTTGAAAACACTTCAACAAGTCTTGCTATTTTACTTAAGCCTATTACTCTTTGATTTGGAATATATGCTACATGAGCAATTCCAATTATTGGTGCCATATGATGTTCGCAGTGACTTTGTACTGATATGTTTTTTTGAACAACCATATCGCTATATCCCTCTACATCTCCAAATGTTTTTTGTAACATTTTCTTTGGATCCTCTTGGTATCCTTTGAAATATTCTTTAAATGCTTTAACTACCCTTTTTGGTGTTTCTAATAATCCTTCTCTTTCAGGGTCTTCTCCCAACCATTTCAGAATTTTAACAAACGCCTCTTCAGCTTCTTTATCGCTTATATTGTTATTCTGAGTTTCTTTATTTATTTCTTTTACTAATTTCATAACTATTGGTTTATAAGGTTTTTTTTATAATTTGAAATATTTAATATATCCAATAATATGGTACTTACTGCGACCATTATGTTTAAAAAAAGAGAAAATATAGAAGAAATTGAAGAGGGAAATTTATTATCCCCTAGATTTGATAATGATGGATTAATCCCTGTTATTACAACTTGCTTTAATACAAAAGAAATTTTGATGCATGGTTATATGAATATAGAAGCATTTAAATTATCTATTGAGACAAAAGAAGCTCATTACTGGAGTAGATCAAGAAAACAACTTTGGCACAAAGGAAAAACTAGTGGTTTTGTTCAAAAGATCAAAGAAATAAGAATAGATGATGACCAAGACTCTGTTTGGATGTCAGTAGACATAGGTGATGGTGCAAGCTGCCATGTTGGATATAGGTCTTGTTTTTATAGATCTATACCTTTGGGTACAATTAGTAATGCCAGACAAATTGAAATGAAATTCGAGGAAAAAGAAAAAAAATTTGATCCAGAGAAAGTTTATAAAGACCAACCTAATCCAACAAAAATTTAGAATGTCTTCAGAAATAAATAATATTCAAGTTTTTAGACCATTTGGACCTTCGGTTGCAAAAGTTATAATGCCTGATGAAATTATAAAATTACTTAATGATTATGTTGACAAAGTTACAAATGATAAAAAAAAATCTAAAGAACTCAATTATGGCGACCAACTTGCAGGAAATGTTGTTCAAGAATTTAAATTAGAGGAAAATTTTATGAGAACATCTGGTTGGGCAAATTTTCTTGCTAATGCTAGTTCTAAGTGGTTAGAGAAAACAGAAGGTAAAAAAATTACAAAATTTCATATAATTAATTCCTGGATAGTAAGACAGTTTCAGAATGATTATAATCCTTTGCATGTTCATGGTGGACATATTTCAGGTGTCGGATATTTAAAATTACCAAGTGATTTTGGTGAGTATAGTCAAAAAACAAAAGCTAAAAATTTCAATGGAGTTTTGTCATTAGTAAACGGATCAAAACTATTTAATTCTCCAGCTACTTACAATATTAAGCCAAAGGTTGGAGAATTTTATTTTTTTCCAAATTATTTAATGCATGTTGTTTATCCATTCTCAAAATCAAATGAAGAAAGAAGGTCTATTTCCTTCAATGCTGCTATAGATGATCATATTTACAATGTCTATGGAAACTAAAACTCAAAAAAACGTATTAGGTGAAAATTTAGAAATCTGTTCAAAAAACCCTTTGACTGGATGGTTTAGAGATGGTTGTTGTAATACGGATGAAAATGATGCCGGTGTCCATACAGTTTGTGTAAAAGTAAGTAATGAATTTTTAGAATGGTGCAAACAAGCTGGTAACGATCTTGTTACTCCGCATCCAGAATTCGGTTTTCCTGGATTAAAAGATGGAGATAACTGGTGTGTATGTGCCAGTTGGTACGATAGAGCTGTGAAAGCTGGAATTGGATGTCCAATTTACTTAAAAAAAACTCACGAAAATACTCTTAAATTAATTCCAATTGAAACACTTAAAAAATTTGCAATTGATCTATCCTAGATCTACATATTTCCATATTTAGGTCCACCACCACCCTCAGGTGTTACCCATGTAATATTTTGTGAGGGCTCTTTAATATCACAAGTTTTACAATGAATGCAGTTTTGAGAGTTTATAACAAATTTTGGAATACTGTTTTCAATTTGTACTTCATATACACCAACAGGACAGTATCTCTGAGCAGGTTCATCATATTTATCTAATGTAAAATTAATAGGTAAATTAGGGTTTTTAAGCTGAAGATGCACTGGTTGGTTTTCTGCATGATTGGTACCAGAGAGATAGACAGAGCTAGTTTTATCAAAAGTGAATACATTGTCTGGTTTTGGATATTCAATTTTAGGCATTTTGTTTGCTGGCTTTAGTGTTTCGTGATCAGCATGTTTGTGTTTTAATGTAAATGGTAATTTTCCTCTAAAAAGAATTTGATCTATGCCTGTAAAAATAATTCCTAAAATTAAACCCCATTTAAAACTTGGTTTCACATTTCTTGCCTCGTACAACTCTTTGTAAACCCAACTTTTTTTAAATTTATCCTCAAAAATTGATAAACTTCTTTTTTCAGCAATGTAACTAAAAATGGTTTCAGCTGCAATCATTCCACTTTTCATCGCAGTATGAGAGCCTTTTATTTTTGGCATATTTAAAGTTCCAGCATCACATCCAACAAGTAAAGCACCAGGCATATACATTTTTGGTAGACTTTGCAAACCACCTTCTATTAGAGCTCTTGCTCCGTAAGAAATTCTTTTTCCTCCTTCTAAAATTTTTTTAATAGATGGGTGAGTTTTAAATCTTTGAAACTCATCAAAAGGAGAAAGATGAGGATTTTGATAATCTAGGCCTATGACATAACCTAAAAATATTTGTTTATTCTCAGCATGATAAACAAAACTTCCTCCATATGTTTTGTTATCAAGAGGCCAGCCGGCTGTATGCATGACTAAACCTTCGTCATGTTTCTTTTCATCTATTTCCCAGATCTCTTTAAAACCTATTCCATATTGTTGAGGATTTTTTCCTTTATCTAATTCAAATTTTTTAATTAATTGCTTTCCTAAGTGACCTCTACAACCTTCAGCAAATACAGTAACTTTAGCATGGAGCTCTATGCCAGACTCGAAACTATCTTTTTTATTACCATCTTTATCTAAACCCATGTCTTGAGTTGCTATACCTTTAACTGATCCATCGTCATTATAAATAATTTCACTTGCTGGAAAACCTGGAAAAATTTCTACTCCAAGACTCTCTGCTTGTTCTCCTAACCATCTACATAAGTTTGCGAGACTTATGATGTAATTTTTATGATTTTGTTGAACTTTAGGTAGTAACCAAGTCGGCCAACTCAAAGATTTGGTTTTTCCAAGAAATAAAAATTTTTCTTTAGTTACTTTTGTTTTAATTGGACTATTAAGATCTTTCCAATTTGGTAAAAGTTCGTCAAGCGCTCTTGTTTCAAAAACATTTCCAGAAAGTATATGCGCTCCTATCTCTGATGCTTTTTCTAATATACAAACGTTTAAATCTGACTTTAATTGTTTTAGTTTTATAGCAGTTGCTAAACCTGACGGACCAGCGCCAACAATTACAACATCATATTCCATAACTTCTCTGGACATAGTAATATTTTTTTACAGTATTTGTTATTTTTGTATAGTGTTTAATTTGTTCAGCTCTTCCAAAAATTGTGGAAGCGCTTCAAATAGATCTGCTTCTAAGCCATAATCTGCAACACTAAATATAGGTGCTTCTCCATCTTTGTTGATTGCGACAATAACTTTGCTTTCTTTCATTCCTGCCAAATGCTGAATTGCTCCAGATATTCCAAC
>CAZBRW010000043.1:0-5848 GCA_964494555.1 uncultured Candidatus Pelagibacter sp.
TAGCTCACTATTTGAATGGAAAAAAAATAGAATGCAGTATTCAATGGGTTTGTTTGTTTATTATTTTGGTACTAAAAAAACTTATGATGATGTAGAGCATCACACAATAAAATTTGGTGAAAAATATAAAGAACACCTCGATGATATTTTTGATAAAAAAAAATTAAATACGGATATAAGTTATTATTTACACAGACCATCAGCGACAGATAAGTCAATGGCTCCAGAAGGAAATGACTGTTTTTATGTTTTAGTACCAGTTCCAAATAACCAATCAAAAATAGATTGGTCTATAGAGGGAGAAAAAATGAAAAACTTAGTAGTTAGTAAAATGGAAAAAGATTTAATGCCAAATCTTCGCGAAAATATTATTCAAGATTTTTATTTAACACCTGATTACTTTGAAAAAGAGCTTAATACTAAATATGGTTCGGGTTTTTCGATCCAGCCAAAATTTTCACAATCAGCCTACTTCAGATTTCATAATAAATCAGAAATATATGATGGTCTTTATTTCGTAGGAGCAGGAACGCACCCTGGTGCAGGTATACCAGGCGTACTATCTTCTGCGAAAGTGCTAGATAAAATTTTATAATGAGCAATACAAACTATCTTTCGATATATGCAAAATCATTTAACTGGGCAGGTTTTTTTTTACCCAAAAAAACTTATTTAAATTGTTCGTCTCTATATGATTTTTGTAGGACAGTTGATAATATTGCTGATGAAGATGGGGCTTTAGAAGCTAAAAAAAAAAACTTATTAGATTTTAAAAAAAAATTTAATAAAAAAGATTACAGTAACAATGTAATTAAAAATATGTGGAGTCTAATAGATGAATTTAAAATTTCTACTAATTTAGTTAATGATTTAATTGACGGTGCTGAGTCTGATTTAAAAGATGAAGTTAAATTAAATTCTCAAAGAGAACTATTAGTTTACTCTTATAGGGTAGCAGGAACAGTTGGTTTAATGATGGCAAAAATTTTAAATGTTGAAAATAAAAATGCTCTGAAGTCTGCAATTGATTTGGGTATTGCCATGCAATTAACAAATATCTCTAGAGATGTTGTGGAAGATTCAAAAAATAATAGATTTTATATTTCTTCAGATTTTGATTCTATAAAAGAGAATTTAAAACTTGCAGATTTATTTTATGAAAGTTCATTCACTTCTATTAAAAAAATTCCTATTAGTTTTCGTTTTGCGATATTGGTTGCTAGAAGGGTTTATAGAAGAATTGGATATAATATTCTTAAAAAAGAAAATATTGAAAATTATAATAATTCTGGAAAAATTTATGTAAGTAATATCTCAAAAGTCTTTCAAACATTGCTATCAATTTATGACTTTATTCTTCTTTTATTGATTAAATCAAACGATCACTTAAGAGATAAAGAACACTTAATTATAAAGGATGAAATAAACTTAAATGAAAGATTTTGATTATATAATTATTGGTGGAGGTTGTGCTGGATTATCTTTGGCCTACGAACTACATATACATAAAAAGTTAGATAATAAAACTTTAGCAATTATCGAACCAAGAACTGAATATAAAAAAGATAGAACTTGGTCATTTTGGAAAGTTGTACCACATAATTTTGAAGATTGTGTGGAAAAAAAATGGAAAAATTTTTCAATTAATATTCCTTCAAAGACAAATTTTTTAGAATGTAATGAGTACCCATATCAAAGTATTAACAGTGGTACATTTTATAAAAAAATAAATGCAACATTAAATGAGAATGAAAACATAAAGTTTTTCAAAGATATTAAAGAGGTAAAAACAGAAAATTCATTTATTTTTAATAGTGTGCCTTTGCCAGTTAAAAATAATGGCAATAATCTATGGCAGCATTTCTGTGGAATAGAAATTGAGACAAAAAATAATATTTTTGATGACAGCATTATGAATTTAATGGATTTCGATTGTGAGCAAAGAGAAAGTGTTCATTTTTTTTATACTCTCCCATATTCAAAAAATAAGGCCTTAGTTGAAACCACTTGGTTGTCAAAAATGAATAATAATGAAAAAGATTATGACAAACAGCTTAAGGACTACATCAAAAATAATTTAAAAATTAAAAATTATAAAATTGTTTATAAAGAAGTTGGGGCAATTCCACTTTTTTATCCCTCAATTATTAATAAAAATAATAATATGAATATTGGAACTGCTGGTGGAATGACACGACTCAGTACTGGATATACTTTCTTGAATATTCAAGAACATTGTAAATATATTAGGAAAAACATTGAAAATATTTCTAAATCAAAAAAATACGAGATAGGTGCAAAGTATCAATTTTTAGATAAAATTTTTTTAAGAGTGCTTAAACAAAATCCAGAAAAAATGCCTGATATATTCTTTAAAATGTTTAAGACTTCACCAAATACTGTTATAAAATTTTTATCTAACAAGAGTAACTTTTTGGAAGATCTAACTATAATTTTTAGAATGCCAAAATGGATTTTTTTAAAGGAGTTATTTTAATATGAATAGTTTTGAAATCGATAGACGTCACACTATTTTATTTTTTATTACAGCTATTATAGTTTGTTCTTGTGGGAAAATAATCGACTTAAATTCAATTTTAAAACAATTTCCAATATTTGTATCTGCCACATGTTTTTTCTTAATTGCTACAGTCGGGGTTTCACATGGTGCATTAGACAATTTAAAAGGAATTAAATTACTTAAAAAATATAAAATTAAAAATATTGCTGTTTTTTATTTAATTTATTCATTAGTTAGTCTTTTTATAATTATTTTTTGGATATTTGTTCCAAGCATCACACTTGTTTTGTTTCTTATTATTGCCTCTTATCATTTTGGAAAGGAAGATAATGTTAAGTTTTATTCATTTGAAAAATTACCAAATATAAAATTAAAGTTTATTTTTTTATTTTTTAAAGGTTCCTTAGTTATTTCGGCTCCACTTTTGTTACACCCAGAAGAAACTTTTCAAATTTTTAATACACTCAATTTAGAGAGATTTAATATAGACAGTAACTTGCTTATACTGCTTGTACTTATAAGTTTTATCAGTAATTTTTTTATAAACCAGTATTGGGGTCACGCGCTGATGGATTCATTCTCAATATTATTTTTTAATTTAATCTTTTCACCTTTAATCGCTTTTACATTTTATTTTTGTTTTTTGCATTCAATAAGACACTCTTTATCTTTAGTGTATGAAATTAATAAAAAAAATTTTAAAAAAGGTTTTGATATATTTTTAAAGAAAATAATGCCATTAACTTTATTAACCGCTGGAATTTTTTTATCAGGTCTTTTTTTATTAAACAACTATTTTTCAATGCAATCATCTATTTTAAAAGTAATATTCATTGGTTTGGCATCTTTGACCTTTCCGCATATATTGCTTGAATATTTAATCGAAAAAAATGAAAAATAGAAATATAAATCTAATAGGTTGGATATTATTTATAGTTTCTGCAATTGGATTTACTATATCAAGTGTGGGTAGTTTTTGGGCAATGTTTGGAAGTTTATTTTTTTTGGTTGCTTGTCTCATATTCTTAATCCCTTTTTTTAGAAAAGAAAAAAATGAAAAATAAAGAATTAAAAATTTATTTAGCCGCACCAAGAGGATTTTGTGCAGGAGTTGACCGTGCAATTGAAATTGTAAAAAAAAGTATAGATAAGTATGGTGCGCCTGTATATGTGCGTCATGAAATTGTTCATAATAAGCACGTAGTAGAGAGTTTAAAAAAAATAGGTGCAATCTTTGTTGAAGAATTAAGTGAAATAATTGATAAATCGCGACCAGTAATTTTTTCAGCTCATGGAGTTCCAAAATCTGTTCCGGAGGAAGCTAATAGTTTAAAAATGAATTATGTAGATGCAACATGCCCATTGGTTTCAAAAGTCCATAGAGAGGCTGAAAATTTGTTTAAAAATGGATCTCATGTTCTTTTAATTGGGCACAAAAATCATCCAGAAGTAATAGGAACAATGGGTCAAATACCTGGAGATGGAATTGATCTCATTGAAAGTATTAATGATGCTAAGAATTATAAAAAAAAAGGTGACAAAAATCTTGCCTACGTAACTCAGACAACTCTTTCTATTGATGATACTAAAGATATTATTAAAGAATTAAAAATTAAATTCCCAGAAATTAAAGAGCCAAAAAAAGAGGATATTTGTTATGCTACAACTAATAGACAAACAGCTGTCAAGAAAATAGCTGGAAAGTGTGATATGTTTTTTGTGATAGGAAGCAGAAACTCTTCTAATTCTGTTAGGCTGGTTGAAGTCGCAAAAAAATCTGGTTGTGACTCTTCAATTTTAATACATTCAGAAAGTGAAATACCTTTTGAAAAATTAAATAATTGCAAAACAATCGGTATTTCATCTGGTGCATCAGCTCCTGAAATATTAGTTGAGAATTTTATAAATAGCCTTAAAGAAACATACAAAATAAATATTGAAGAAGTAGAAATTATTAAAGAAGAAGTAACATTTAAAATTCCTGGAAAATTAAATTAATGGCAGTTTTTACAAAAATAAATCAAAATGATTTTTTAAAAATTCAAAATTCATTTAATCTAGGAAAAATAATTAAATTTCATGGTATTAAAAAAGGTATTGAAAATACTAATTACTATATTGAATTTGAAAAAAAAAAGACAGTATTAACTATATTTGAAAAAAGAGTAGATTCGAAAGACTTGCCTTTTTTTATGAAACTAATGTCTGGTCTATCTAAATTGAAAATAGTATGTCCTGACCCAATTATTTCTAAAAAAGGATTTTTCTTATTTAAAATAAAAAACAAAAATGCTTGTCTAGTTTCCTTCCTTAAAGGTAATGATAAAAAAAAATTAAAAATAGAAGATTGCTTGGCAATAGGAAAAAATATAGCAAAACTTCATAAAGCAACGGCAAGATTAAAACTAAAAAGACAAAATTCTTTATCTATTAGACTATTGCCAAAACTACTGTCAAAAATTGACAAAAGGATAAATAAATTGTCAAAAAATCTTAAAATACAAATGTATTATGAGCTAAAAAATCTTAACAAAGTTTGGCCTAAAAATTTACCTAAAGGAGTTATACACTCTGACTTATTTATAGATAACATATTCTTTTTTAAGAAAAAATTTTATGGTTTTATAGATTTTTATTTTTCATCTACTGATTTTTACTCTTATGAACTTGCTACGTGTATAAACGCACTTTGTTTTGATAGAAAAAAAAGTAAGTACATTTTAAACAAAAAAAAATCAGCAAATCTATTAAAAGGATATGAAACTATAAGAAAGCTAACTTTGAACGAAAAAAAGCATTTTAATATTTTGTGTAAAGGCTCTGCTCTTAGATATTTACTTACAAGATCTTATGATTATTTAAATACACCTAAAAATGCACTTATTAAAATAAAAAATCCTAAAGAATATTTACAAAAACTTAATTTTCATAAAAATTTATATAAATTTAAAGATTATTTAAAATGATAAAAATTTATACTGATGGTTCTTGTTTAGAAAACCCAGGAAATGGTGGATGGGCAGCAATAATCATTGACGATGGAAAAAAAGCTGAGATTAAAGGAAGTAAAAAAAATACTACAAATAATCAAATGGAATTACTTGCTCCAATTCAAGCTTTAAAAAGAATTCCAAAAGGTAGTAATGTTCAAATTTTTACAGACTCTAAATATGTAAAGTCAGGAATAACTGAGTGGATTCATAATTGGAAAAAAAACGGATGGAAAACTGCAAATAAAGAACCAGTTAAAAACAAAGAACTTTGGGAAGAGTTAGATATTTTAGCTAACGAATTTGAAATAAGTTGGAATTGGGTAAAAGCACATTC
>CAZBRW010000044.1:0-5748 GCA_964494555.1 uncultured Candidatus Pelagibacter sp.
GTTTGTTATGGATCACATAATGGGTATCCATTAGAAAAAGTGTTTGGAATGGTCTCAAAACGTATGACAAAGTTTATTCAAGAAAAACTAAGTTTAAATGAAAAAAAAGCAAAAGAACTTCAAACAGATTATTTTTATAAATATAATACAAGTTTAAATGGCCTAATGTTACACCATAATGTAGTTGGTGAAGAGTTCCTAAAATATGTACATGATATAGATATTTCTTTTATGAAAGAAGACAAAATAATGAGAGATGAACTTGAACAGTTGGATATGGAAAAATTTATTTTTACTAATGGTAGCGCCGAACATGCTAGAAATATTTTAACACATCTTGGAATATATGACTTATTTGGAAGAGACAAAGTTTTCGATATTCAAGATGCTGGTTATATACCTAAACCTGAAGCAAAAACTTTTGACTTAATGGCTAAAAAATTTGGTATTAACCCAAAAGAGACAATCTATATTGAAGATATTGCTAAAAACCTAAGTATTGGATATCAGCGAGGATGTACAACTGTTTGGTTAATTAATGACGAACATTTTGGCAAGATGGACTCTGATAAAGATTATATTTCCCATAAAATTGAAAATCTGTCTTTATTTCTAAAAGAAATAAGGTTATTAAAAAGTAAATAAATTATGTCTTTAGAAAAAATTATAAATGATGCTTGGGAAAAAAAAGATGAAGTTAGTCCTAATTCAGAACAGGGCTTAAAGGATTCGATTGATCAAGTTATAAACGATTTAGACAGTGGTAAAGTTAGAGTAGCCGAAAAGATTAAAGGTCAATGGGTAACTCATCAGCATATTAAGAAGGCGATAATGTTAAGTTTTAGGATTTATCCAATGGAAAATCTAAGTGGTCCTTATAGTAGTTGGTATGATAAATCTCATTTACTTAAAGGCAAAACTGCCAATTGGACAAAAGCTGACCACGAAAAAGCTGGATTTAGAATGGTACCTAATTCTCCTGTTAGAAGAGGGTCGTATGTAGGAAAAAATGCAGTTTTAATGCCATGTTATGTAAATATTGGTGCATATATAGATGAGGGCACCATGATAGACACATTTGCAAGGGCGGGAAGTTGTAGTCAAATAGGAAAAAATTGCCATATCTCTGCAGGATCAGGAGTTGGAGGAGTTTTAGAACCAGCTCAGGCACTTCCAACAATTATTGAAGATAACGTATTCTTAGGTGCAATGTCCGAGGTTGTTGAAGGTGTAATTGTTGGAGAGGGATCTGTTTTAAGTATGGGAATTTATATAGGTCAATCTACAAAAATTGTTAATAGAAAAACTGGTGAAATTCATTATGGAAAAATACCGCCGTATTCTGTTGTTGTGCCAGGTTCATTACCTGATAAAAATAACCCATCTGCGCCATCTTTATATTGTGCTGTAATTATTAAACAGGTTGATGAAAAAACAAGATCAAAAACCTCAATTAATGATCTGTTAAGAGATTAAAATGAAAACTTTCAATGAAATTCAATTAGCAAAAGAGCTAATCAAATTTCCATCTATAACTCCGGTTGATGCTGGTGTAATGAAATTTTTAGAAAAAAATCTAAAAAAATTGGGCTTTAAAACAAAAATAATTGAATTTAAAGAAAAAAATTTTAAACCTGTTAAAAATTTATATGCTAGATTAGGAAATAAAGAGCCTAATTTTTGTTATGCAGGACACCTGGATGTAGTACCTCCTGGTAATATAAAAGATTGGACAACTAATCCTTTTAAACCATCTATTAAAAAAGGTCATTTAATTGGGAGAGGTGCTAATGATATGAAAAGTTCAATTGCCGCTTTTGTATCAGCTGTAAGTACTTTTCTGTGCAAAAATAAGAAATTTAAAGGATCAATTAGTTTTTTAATTACTGGAGACGAAGAAGGTGATGCAATAAATGGAACAAAAAAGGTTGTAGATTATCTAAAAAAAAAGAGAGAGAGAATTAATTTCTGCTTAGTTGGTGAGCCTACAAATCCCAATAGGTTGGGAGAAATGATAAAGATAGGTCGTAGAGGTAGTTTGACTGGAAAGATCACAGTAAATGGTGTTCAAGGTCATGTTGCTTATCCACATAGAGCAAATAATCCATCGACAACGATTATTAAAATTTTAAAAGAAATTAAAGATATCAAGTTTGATAAAGGCACTAGAGATTTTCAGCCAACAAACTTGGAAGTTACTAAGATAAATATAATTAATAATGCAGATAATGTTATTCCAAGATCTGCAGAGGCAACGTTTAATATTAGATTTAATAACAAACATTCATCAAGCTCAATTAAAAAAAAACTCAATAAAATTTTTAGAAAAATAAGTAAAAAAAGTAAATCAAACTATAAAATTGAATATAGAGTCTCAGGAGAAGCTTTTTTAACAAAGCCAAATGCTACGACATTTATGATTCAAAATATTATAAAGAAAATTACAAAAATAAAACCAAAACTGTCTACTACAGGCGGAACTTCAGATTTAAGATTTATTCGAAAATTATCACCTGGCCTAGAGTTTGGTCTAGTAGGAAAAACTATGCATAAAGTGGACGAGGCGGTATCTTTAAATGACTTAAAAAAATTAACTAAAATATATAACATTATTTTAGAAAATTATTTTAAATGAAAACTGCAATTATTACGTCCAAAACCTCATTAAAACACGATACAGGGTCTGGACATCCAGAAAGTATATCCAGAGTTACATCCATAATTGAAAAATTAAAAAGAAATAAAAAATTAATTTGGAAAAATCCAACTGATTATAATAAAGAGATTATAAAAAATGCTCATTCCACTTCTTATTTAGATGATATTGAGAACTCATTTCCTGAACAAGGACTAAAATTTTTAGATGGTGATACCGTTGTTTCACCAGGTAGTAAAAATGCCACTTTCGATGCGGTAGGCTCAATAATCTCTGCAATTGATGGGGTTGAAAATAAAGAATTTAATGCTGCACACTGTGTAACACGTCCACCTGGTCATCATGCTGAAAAAAATAAAGCTATGGGATTCTGTGTAATAAATAATATTAGTGTTGCTGCAAATTATCTAATTTCTAAATATGATTATAAAAAAGTTGCAGTATTAGATTGGGATTGTCACTTTGGGAATGGTAGTTATGATATTCTAAAATCAAATAAAAATGTTTTTTTTTCAAGCCTTCATCAATATCCATATTATCCTGGTGGTGGAACTGAAGATCAAAAAGGTGAATATAATAATATTTTAAATGTTCCTTTACCAGCAGGAACAAATTCTAGAGAATATTTTGATGCTTATGAACATGTGCTTAAAAGATTAAGAGAATTTAAGCCAGAATTTATTTTAATGTCAGCAGGCTTTGATGCTCATAAACAAGACCCTTTATGCCAATTAAATTTAGAATCTAGAGATTATTATGAAATAACTAGAAGAGCTTTAGAAACTACAAAAGACTTTTGTGATGGAAAAGTTGTTTCTATACTTGAGGGTGGATATGATTTGGATGCTCTAGCAGAAAGTGCGAATGAACATGTTAACGCACTTTTAGAATTTAGTTGATAGTTTTTTTATTCATTATAAATAAAACTAATGAAATTATACAAAATTAAAAAATCTAAAATTGATAATAAAGGTAAGGGACTTTATGCAACAAAAAATATTAAATCAGGTACTAAAATAATAAATTATAAAGGAAAAATAATTACTAATAAAGAACTTGATGGTTCTGAAAAATACGACAATAATAAGCCAATATACCTATTTACTTTAAATAAAAGATATACGCTAGATGGTGACTTTCCATGGAATATAGCAGGCTTAGTAAATCATAGTTGTGATCCTAACTCTGAATACGAAGGTAAAGGCTTTAAAGTTTGGATAACAGCTGCAAAAGAAATAAAAAAAGGTGAAGAAATTACATGTGATTATGGTTTTAGTTTTGATAAAGATTATAAGCAATTTCCTTGCAAATGTCGTGCTATAAACTGTTGTGGATATATAGTTCAAGAGATTTCCAGATGGCGAATAAATAAAAAATATGCTTTGAGTAATAAGAAAAATCTAATAAATAACTCTCATTAAATAAAGACCTTGTGGAGGTGCTGGCGGAGCGCATAAACTTCTTTTTTTTGATCTCAAAATGTTTTCAAATTTTTTTAAAGACCACTTTTTTTCACCAAGATATTTTAAGCAACCAACCATTGAACGAACTTGTTGTTGTAAAAAAGATTGAGATCTAAAATCTATTTCAATTTTATTTTTTGAAGATTTTATTTTAATTAATTTTATAGTTTTGATTGGACTTTTTGCTTTACAGCTTTTTTTTCTAAATGTAGAAAAATCCATAGTTCCAATTAACTTTTTAGCTCCTCTTTTCATCAAATCTATATCTAATTCTTTAATAATATGCCAACTTCTATTTTTTTCTAAAACTGGCACACTTATTCTATTTACAATAATATATTTATATATTCTCATTTTAGCTGAAAATCTTGCATGAAATCTTTTATTTTTTTTTTTTATTTTTAAAATTGCAACTGCTTCTTTATTTAAGAAATAATTGATCGATTTTAGAAATTTATATGGTTCTTTAATTTTATTTTTACAGTCAAAGTGGGCAGACTGTTCAATTGCATGCACTCCAGTGTCGGTTCTACCTGATCCTAGTAATATTATTTTTTCCTTTAATAGCATTGAAATTTTTTTTTGTATAAGTCCTTGAACAGTTTTGCATTTTTTTTGTACTTGCCACCCTTTAAAATTAGTTCCATCATATTCAACTAATATTTGATATCTAAACATTAGATATTACCAGACCTTTTTTGATTTGAGATCCAAGTAAAAACTCACCTATTTTCTGAGGTTTTTTTCCTTGTCTCTGTATCTCAAGAATTTTTATAGATTGGCTACTACAGGCAATTTCTAATTTATCATTTATTACTTCCCCGGCTTTTCCCTGTCCACTTCCAAGTTCAGCTTTTAATATTTTATATCTTTCTCCATTAAAATTGAAGAAAGCACCCGGCGCAGGAAATAAACCATTTATCTTTCCAAGAATGTTAATAGCTTTATCACTCCAGTTAATTTTACCCTCCGCTTTATCTATCTTTTTAGCGTATGTTGCGTTTGAATGATCTTGATCAATAAATTTTACTTTATCCTCTAATACATTATCAATAATATCTAAAATTTTTTCAGCGGCCAATAACGATAATTTTTCCGAAATTTCTTGAGCGTTACTATTATGATCTATATTTATTTTAAAAATATTACTAATAGGTCCACTATCCAATTCTTCGTTAATTTTCATTATACTAATGCCTGTTTCATTATCTAATTCCATTATAGATCTCTGAATTGGCGCGGCTCCTCTCCATCTTGGCAGGATAGATCCATGAATATTTATAAAACCTTTTTTAGTCAAATTTAAAAAATTTTTAGGTATAATTTGTCCATAGGCAACTACAATTGCCAAATCTGCATTAAGTTTTTTGAGAAATTTATATTCCTCATTGTTATCTTTTAAGGTGTTAGGAGACCTAAAATCTATATTTAAAATTTCTGAAATACCTTGGACAGGTGATTTATTTATTTTTTGACCGCGATGAGATTTTTGAGGCGGTTGAGTGTATACAACAGATATTGGATATCCATTTTGATATAATGATTTTAAAATTGGCACAGCAAATGTAGGTGTGCCCATAAAAATTATTTTTTTAGCCATTTATCAAACTACTATCCTTGTAGATTTAC
>CAZBRW010000045.1:0-5700 GCA_964494555.1 uncultured Candidatus Pelagibacter sp.
CTCACTTCTAAGTTTTTCACTTTCATCGATTTCTTTCCTTATGTCTGAAATCATATTAACTAAAAGTTCATTAATTTTTTGAGGTATTTTAAAATATACTAAAGCTCCAAAGAAAATTAAAAATGATATAGCTACCCAAAAAGTTGCATCAAACGCCATAATATTTTTCCTTATTTTTTTTAGATAAGTCTTCAACTATTGCTGAAACACTGCTTTTATTAACTTCAACTCCAATTACCTCTTTAAGCAAATCTATAGAAGTTTCCATTGCAATTATATTTATCTTTTCAGGGGCTTTTTGTTTAAGAGCTTTAATCTCTTTTTCAGCAATTTCAATTTCTTCATTAATTTCTTTTTCTAGGAAATTTTTTTTTTTGTTTATATCTTCAATTAATTTCTGTCGATTTTCATTGATAATATTTTTTGCTTTAACTTTACTTTCTAAAATAATTTTTTCAAATTCCTTAATTTTTTTCTCACTGTCTATTCTTTGTTTTTCAGCAATTTCTATATTTTCTAATATTTGTGATTTTCTAGACTCTAAATTAGAACTTATTTTTGGTAAAACGATTTTTGATAAAACTATAAATAAAGAACCAAAACTTACAATAAGCCAGAAAATTTGTGAAACCCAAAATTCTGGATTAAGCTGAGGCATACCTCCGGACTCTGCGCTTTGTACAGAATAAATTAGCACAGAGTTTAATAACAAACTTTGAAAAAGTATTTTTCTAAGCATTAATTAAAACGCAAATAAAATAATCAACGCCACTACTAATCCAAATAATCCTGTAGCCTCAGCTAAAGCAAAACCTAAAAGTAAATTAGGAAATTGTTTTTGAGCTGCAGATGGATTCCTCATCGCACCTGATAGATAATTTCCAAATATTATCCCAATACCAACACCAGCACCTGCTAAAGCAATAGCTGCTAAACCTGCGCCGATCATTTTTGCTGCTTCTAATTCCATTATCTCCTCCTTTTTTTTTAATGGTGTAAATTTAATGCATCATTTAAATAGATACATGTTAAAATCGCAAAAACATAAGCCTGAAGAAAAGCAACTAGTATCTCCAAACCTGTTAAAGCAACTGAAAAACTAAGTGGAAGCCATCCACCAATTATTCCTAGGCTTACAACAAAGCCTCCGAATACCTTCATCATTGTATGTCCGGCCATCATATTAGCAAACAACCTAACAGAAAGACTTATTGGTCTACTTAAGTATGAAATAATTTCAATAACTACAATTAATGGTAATAGAACGATCGGAACACCACTTGGTACAAAAAGTTTTAGATATCCAAATCCATGTTTCATAAAACCTATTATTGTAACTCCTATAAAAATAAATGCTGCTAAAACAAAAGTTACTATTATGTGACTAGTGACAGTAAACGAATATGGGATCATGCCAAACATATTGCAGAAAAGAACAAACATAAACAATGAAAATATAAAAGAAAAATATGGTTTAGCTTTTGAACCTGCAGTATCACTTATCATTTTTGAGACAAATGAGTAACTTAACTCTGAAATTAGTTGCAGTTTGTTTGGTATCAAAGAATTTTTTCTTGATCCAAGATTAAAAACTATCATAATTGCTATTGAGCTTATTACCATAAATAAACTAGCATTTGTAAAGGAGATGTCTATTTCTCCAATTTTTATTTCAGGACCAATTCTGTATACGTTGAATTGATACATTGGGTTAGTTGCCATTTTATCCCTACTTTTGCATTTTTTTTGCCGATTTAATTACATTCATAATTCCTGCAACAACTCCCACAAAAAAAAATATTAAAATTAACCATGGTTTAGTACCAAACCAATTGTCTAAAATAAACCCAATAATTGTCCCAACAGCAACTGCAGAGACTAATTCGGTGCTCATTTTAAATGCAACCCCTAAACTAGATTTTTGACCATTTTTTTCTTCACTATCATTAGATTTTAGTTTGTCTTTTGCAATTTTTAAGCGAGTTTTTAAGGGTTCATTTGGCATTTACTATGCAACCATACTTTCAGCTTTCTGTAAATCAACAGCTACTAGTTGGCTTATCCCTTTTTCTGGCATAGTTACACCATACAGTCTATCCATTTTTGACATTGTCAGAGCATGATGAGTTACAATAACAAACTTAGTAGAAGTAATTTTAGTAAGTTCATCTAATAAGTTGCAGAATCTTGTAACATTAGCATCATCAAGTGGCGCATCAACTTCATCAAGAACACATATGGGTGCTGGATTAGTCAGAAACACAGCAAATATTAATGATAATGCTGTTAAGGCTTGTTCTCCTCCCGAAAGTAAAGTTATTGATTGCAGTCTTTTTCCTGGCGGACTTACTAACATTTCTAAACCAGCATCAAGAGGATCATCTGAGTCTACTAATTCAAGTTTAGCACTTCCTCCATTAAATAGTTTTGTATAAACTTCGTTAAATTTTCTATTTACTTTTTCAAAAGCCTCTAATAACTTTTCTCTTCCTTTTTGATTTAACTCAGCAATTCCTTCTTTTAGTTTAATTATAGCTGTAACCAAATCTTGGCGATCTTGCTCCATCTTTTTGATTTCATTTTCATATTTTGATGTCTCTTCGTCTGCTTTTAAGTTCACAGATCCAAGTTTTTCTCTATCTCTTTTTTTTTTATCTAACAGTTCTTCCTGTGAAACTGCATCAGGAAATTCATCTTCTTTTTCTAGGTTTGAGAATTCAAGAAGGTTATTTTCATTTAATGCAAGTTCTTCTTGAACTCTATCCAGTAGATCACTTCGCCTTTTGTTCAGTCCTTCAATTGTTGCACCTGAACTTGCTTTTCTTTCCCTAATTTCAATTGAACTTTCTTTTGTATTATTCATATCTATTCTTAAATGATCAATTTGTGAGTCTAATTCATCTATAAGTTTTTCATTTTCAACTTTTTCATTTTCTGAAATCCTTAAATTTTCAGTAAGTTGACCTTTTTTTTCTGCCTGAGATTGAGGTTGCTTCTCTAGATTATTTAAATTTGAAATTAATTTATTTTTTCTGTCAGTTAATTGTACTACCATTTTTTCAGAATTGATAAGAAGTTTTTTCCAACTATCTATCTCTTTTTCAATTGTTTTAATTCTTTCATTTCTTTTAATTGACTCTTTTTTGATAGATTGGTTCTTACTATAAACATCAGCATACTCCTCTTGCAAATTTTTAATTAATTCATTTTTTTTTCCAACTTTTAAAATTTTATCATTATCTTCATCCAACTTAATATTTTGAATTAAAAAAGATAAATTAATTTTACAATTTTCTAGAAGACTAAATGCTTCCTCTAGGTTATTATTTTCAATTAATTCTTTTAATTTATCTAATTCAGACCTTAAATCATTTAGAATTTGTAAATTTTTTTTCATACTTTCTGAGCTTAAAGCATTTAAAATTTCATCTACTTTTTCTTGCTCATTTTTCAATTCATTCTTTGAGTTATCTAGATCTTCATTTGATTTTTTTTCTGTCTCATAATATTTAGAGTCGATTTCTATAAGCTCATTTTTTTCCTCTTTTAATCTTTTTTCATTAGAATTAGCATCAATAACAATACTTTTTTCTCTATCGATATCTTCGTCAATGGTATTTAAAGAATTTTTAATATTAGTTATCTCAACATTAATTCTCTCATTCTCTTCATCAATACTTTTTATCTCCAGATTTAGCCTTTGAATTTTTGATAGATTTTCTATATTTTTTTCTCTTATTGGTGTTACTTTTTCTGTAGCAGTATTAATTTTATTTTCAAGATCTCCTAGCTTATCCCCAAAATTCTTTACTTCGTTATCTGCTTCCTTATTAATCTCATTTTCTATTTTTATTTCTTCATCAATATCTTTTAATCTTAAAAAATATAATCCTGCCTCTATTTTTTTAATTTCTTCAGAAATAATTTTATATTTTGTTGCCTCTTCTGCTTGTTTTTGTAGATTCGAAAGTTGTCTTTCTTGTTGTTTTCTAAGTTCATCAGCTCTTTTTAAATTGTTTTCTGCAGCGCTTAACCTTAGCTCAGCTTCATGTCTTCTAACATGTAATCCCGCAATTCCTGCTGCCTCTTCTAAAATTGCTCGTCTATCGGCTGGTTTAGCCGTTACCAAACCTCCTATTCGACCTTGACTAATAATAGAAGGGGAGTGTGCACCAGTTGATAGATCTGCAAAAAACATTTGAGCGTCTTTAGCTCTTACTTCTTTGTCATTTATGTAAAATTTGGACCCTTTATCTTTTTCAATTTTTCTTCTAACCTCTATTTCTTCAAGGTCTTTGTATTGATGAGGTCCTTCATTATTAATATTAAATAAGTTTATAGATACTTCAGCAATATTTTTAGACGGTTTATTTGAAGTACCAGAAAAAATTACATCTTCCATTCCTGATCCTCTCATACTTTTTGCTGAAGTTTCGCCCATGCACCATCTTAAAGACTCAACTATGTTTGATTTTCCACAGCCATTTGGTCCAACAATTCCTGTTAACCCTTTTTCTATAAGAAAATTTGTTCTCTCAGCGAATGACTTAAATCCTAAAAGTTGGATTTTTTTAAACTCCATTCACTAACTTATATCAGTTTTTCTAAATATTTTTTCAAATTTTTATAAGTTAACGGTTTTTCGAACTTTTCGCCTAATATTATAAGCGTTGGTGTAGCTTGAACTTTAAAAGTTTTAGCTCCCTCGATTCGTTCCTCTAGAATATGGTCTTCAACCTTTTTATTATTTAAACATTCATCAAAATTTAAACTAAAACGAGAATCTTCAATTATTTTTTTTAAATTTTTGTTTAAGTCTTCTATTGTGCCTCCTCTTACCCATTTATTTTGTTTTTCGAAGAGATAATGAAGTATTTCCGAATTACCATCATTATTACAATGTGCAATTTTTGATGCATTTAGTGCTGCCATATCTAATGGAAAATTTCTAAATTCTATTTCAAGTAATCCTTTTTCTATAAAGTTATCTTTTAATTGAGGGTAAACATTCTTATGGAAGTCTGCACAATGACCACAGGTCAAAGACTCATAGACAATCATTTTAATTTTTGAGGAGCCTTTGCCTTCAGTTATCGGTAATATTTCTGCTTTAAGGCTTATAGAACACAATCCAATAACAAAAAGTAAAATATATATTATTTTTCTCATTTTTTTTTATAAACTTTTGTTAATTCTAACAATGAATTCTTAATCATGTCATTTTTAATATCGTATATCTTTTTCTTAAATTTATTTTTTGTCGCAGTATTTTTTTTTTCTGTGTTAACTTCAATCAACCCTTCAAAAGTTTTAATCCTAATCTTTTCTACAACTTTGTATCCAAAAAAGATGTTGATTTTTTTAATTATTTCATTTTTGGAGTATTCTACATCAACCTCATGACCTCTTTTAACCATAATAGCCAGTGTATTGCCTATAACTTTATTAGACTTCTTAAAAGAATTTGGATAGCAAATTTTAAAAAAATCATTTCCAACAAGGTATCTCCAATTATCTAGAGTTTTTGAATATATTTCACCTTTATTAATAATTATTCTTTTGATTTTTGGTGGCAAAACATCTTTAAAAGATCTTAATCCTTGAATGGTTCTATATCTAGGCTTAAAATTATTATTTTTAAATTTCATATGAATAATCAAAGTATAACAAAAGAAATTCTGAAATGGTATGATAATAACA
>CAZBRW010000046.1:0-1810 GCA_964494555.1 uncultured Candidatus Pelagibacter sp.
TTTTATTATTTTTAAACTGTTCAAAATTTTCTGATATTTTAGATCCATCATAAATTATTATCCATTTATATATATGATCAAAACTAATACTTTGAAGTATTTTATTAAGATTTTTTATTCTATAAGAAGGTGTAATTATTATTACTTTTTTTTTATTCATTAAATTTAAAAATATTCTTTAATTTTATTTAAATCTATAAATATAAAGCTGCTGTGAATATTTTTTCCTTTTATTTTTTTAGATAAGATTTTTTTATAAATTAACTTTCTTTTTGTACAAAGTGAAGGGATTGCTTTTAAATCTGAATGTGCTGGTGTTATAATTTCATATACTTTAGTATTTGGCTTACAAAATACAAGATTAGCAAATCCTGCTCCATGAGGTCCTAAAATTACTTTGGCATTGTAGAATAAATAAATTTGCTCAAAAAAGTTTAGATCTGAAAGTTTTACAATTGAAAAATTTTTTGTTTTTAAATATTTAATTATACTTTTTTGATCCTGTATTTGAAAATGTTTAAATCGTGAGTCTGATCTATCAATAAAAATCTTATTTCTTCTTTTGATTTTTTTTTTCTTTTTAAAATAGATTGAAAATAGTAAATTTAAAAGCCACTGAGGAATATTTTTAAATTGATCTTGAATTATACCTTTTTTAAAATAAAAATGTTCGAATGCTAAGATCTTGTCAGCTTCTATATGTTTATTAGTTATACTGTTAATAATTTTATTTTCTTTTACACCATACATTTCTAAAGAATTTAAAATATATTTATTTTTATTAGGCAAATAAAAATAATCAATTTTATTAAGTAAATTATTTTTTTTTAGTATTTCTATTTTTGGTAAAATATCAAATAACCAATGCCAATAATTATTTCCACTTGATCCTTGAACAGCTGAAAAAACTGTACCATTGTATTTATTTTTGAATTTATTAGTTCCTTTTAATAATGTTGAATTATAATCAATATTCGCTATTTTATGTTTATTTTGTTGGTATGAAATACTCTCGATAATTTTGTTATTTGTAATGTAGGCTACATTTGTATTACAATCTGTAAAAACTCTTCCATTTTTAATTGAATATAATTTTAATTTATATTGATTGGATTTAAGATAATAAATTTTTAATTCATTTGAATTTTTAATATTCTTTAACTTAGTAATCTTTCCGTAAATTAATTTAAAAAAAGAATTAATCAAATTCTTGTATAAATAAATCATTATTGCTTTATTCAAATGATCTTGAATTGATCATTCCTTTAGTTGTGAAACTATCGTTTAAAATTTCCTTACATCTTTTTTCAAATATTTTAGTATTTTCATTTAATCTGCTTTCGAATAAATGATAAACTCCTCCTTCATAGTATGTTCCAATTCCATACATTCCATAATTATGTAAATAATATTCCTTATGGATTTTGTCAAAAAGCATTGGATATAAGGCTTTATATCTAATTTTTTTTTTTTCGAAAACATAACTAACATTTTCTGCATAATCATATTTGGTTCTAAAGGTGTTTTTTAATTTACTTTTAAGTTGACCAAAAGATGGTCTTCCTACATTAATCCATGTTTTTCTGTCAATGAAGCAAAAGGTTGGCCCTACATAAATATGTGTATAAGGTGAGATATGATTTGCTACTAATGCAATTCCAATCATGCTCTTTTTTTTTTGAACATATGACAAACATTTTTTAATAATATCTTTATTAGTTACAACGCAATCTATATCTATAAATCCTACAATATCAGATTTTGAATTTTTCATTACTTTATTCATCCAAGAGCCAACATTTATCGTTTC
>CAZBRW010000046.1:1910-5454 GCA_964494555.1 uncultured Candidatus Pelagibacter sp.
AGGAAAGATGTTGATTTAAAAAGAAAATATATATTTAAATACAGCGGTAATCACTGGTCAGGTATACCGATCATGGCTGCCAATATGGATGGTGTAGGTGAACTAGAAATTGCTGAAAAACTATCTGAATATGGAATGATTACTTGTCTTACAAAACAACATGATGTTAAAAAAATTAATAAATTCAAAAAAATAAAAAATATTTATAATAATATTGCACTAAGTATAGGCATAAAAAAAGAGGATTTTGAAAGACTTGATAAGATTTTAAAACAATTTAGTTTTTTTAAATTTATTTGCATCGATGTTGCCAATGGATATTCTGAGCACTTTAGTAATTTTATTAAATCTGTAAGAGATAAATACCCAACCAAAACTATTATTGCTGGCAATGTAGTAACAGCTGATATGACACAAGAATTGATTTTAAGTGGAGCTGACATTGTTAAAGTTGGTATTGGTCCAGGTAGCGTTTGTACTACAAGAATACAAACAGGCGTAGGTTACCCTCAATTAAGTGCAGTAATGGAATGTGCTGATGCTGCTCACGGTTTAGGTTCACACATAATTGCTGATGGAGGATGTACTTGTCCAGGAGATGTTGCAAAAGGATTTGGTGGAGGTGCAGATTTTGTTATGCTTGGCGGAATGTTTGCTGGGCACGATGAAGGAAAGGGTAAATTGGTTAAATCAAATGGATCGAAATATATAGAGTTTTACGGATCTAGTTCAGATACTGCAAATAAAAAACACTACGGTGGCTTATCGGATTACAGAAGTAGCGAAGGTAGAACCGTTAG
Organism: uncultured Candidatus Pelagibacter sp.; assembly: GCA_964494555.1. Lineage (GTDB taxonomy): Bacteria > Pseudomonadota > Alphaproteobacteria > Pelagibacterales > Pelagibacteraceae > Pelagibacter. Next base: position 2,711 of record CAZBRW010000046.1, read on the forward strand.
AGTCAAGTACAGAGGAAAAATTAAAGATACTTTATCTAATATTTTAGGTGGTATTCGAAGTAGTTGCACTTATGTAGGTGCGCCTTCATTAAAACAATTAAGCAAATGTACTACATTTGTAAGAGTATCAAATCAGTTTAATGATACTTTTACAAAATAATTAATCTTTTATTTTTTTTTTAATTTCTTTCTTACAAAATTTCTCTGCATTACTCTTAGTTAAATTATTATCTTTTTTCATTTGTGCAATCACACAGGCGGAAATAGATTTGTTAAGACTAACTTTTCCGTACTTTGATTGAGTGAGATACAGTAGAAAGGATGCAATAATTATAAATAATATAAAATAAATATTTTTAGACATTTTATATTTTGAGTATAGATATTATTCAGAAGGTTTAAATAATAAACAAAGTCCATTATTGCAGAACCTTTTGCCTGTTTTGCTTGGGCCATCATCGAAAACATGCCCATGATGCGCACCACATTCAGCACAATGATATTCAATTCTTTTCATTCCAAATGCATAATCTATTTTTGTTTTAAAAGCACCAGGTAAAGCTTCAGAGAAAGATGGCCAACCTGTTCCACTGTCAAATTTTGAATCAGAACTAAACAGTTTATTTCCACAATTTGCACAATGATAAAATCCCTTTCTTTTTTCATGCAAAAGTGCACTTGAAAAAGGTTTTTCAGTACCTTCATTAAATAAAATATCCTTCTGTTCTTTAGTGAGGTTTTTGTTGACAATTTTTTTTGTTTGAGAGTATAAAAATTTATAAGGTAATATAATTAATGATATGATTGAAAAATTAATTAATTTTAAAAAGTTTCTTCTCATTTAACATAAATAACATTTATAGATAAAATCACAATGAGCCTCATTGACACAAATTAGGTTTAGTGTAATTAAAACCAATGAAAATAAAAATAAATTCTAAAGCACCTAATTTTAAACTACCTAGCACAGATGGTAATATTTTTGAGTTAAATAAAATTAAAAATAAAAATATAATTCTTTATTTTTATCCAAAAGATGACACACCCGGTTGCACTTTAGAGTCCAGGGATTTTAGTAAATTAAATTCAATGATTAATAAAAAAAATACAGTTGTTTTTGGTATTTCTAAAGACAATATGGAAAGTCATCTAAAATTTAAAAAGAAATATAAACTTAAATTCGATTTATTGTCGGATGAAAAACTTTCAATTATTAAAAAGTATGGTGTTTGGGGCATGAAATCTTTTTTGGGTAAAAAATTTAAAGGAATTATAAGATCTACATTTTTAATAAACTCCAAAGGTAAAGTTCATAAAATATGGTCAAATGTAAGAGTTAAAGATCACGCTAAATCTGTATTTGAAGAAATAAATAATATTTAAACTAATGATTTTTGAGGTTTCATATCCTCTTTACTAATGCCAGCAACTTGTACAGGTTTTTTCATTGCATCTCTTCTAAATGGTTCCCCAAGTTCTTGGTTTAAAATTACTTCTATAAATGTTGTAATACCTTTCTTTTGATCCTCACATGATTGTTTTATAGCTTTGGTTGTTTCTTCCATTGTTTTAACTGTAACTCCTTTCAAACCACATGCGTTAGCAACTTTTGCATAACTTAATTCAGGATCAAGTTCTGTACCAACAAAATTGTCATCAAACCATAAAATTGAATTTCTTTTTTCTGCACCCCACTGATAATTTCTAAATATTACCATTGTAATTGCTGGCCATTCTTCTCGAGCGCATGAACTCATCTCATTCATGCTTATTCCAAAAGCGCCATCTCCTGCAAAACCAATTACAGGTGTTGTTGGACATCCAATTTTCGCACCCAAGATTGATGGAAAACCGTATCCACATGGTCCAAATAATCCTGGTGCCAAATATTTTCTAGGTTTTTCAAAAGTTGGATAAGCGTTTCCAATTGCACAATTATTTCCAATATCACTTGAAATAATAGCATCCTCTGGCATTGCTGCTTGAATTGCTCTCCACGCTTGTCTCGGCGACATTCTGTCTTTGTCTCTTTCTCTTGCTTCTTTGTTCCAAGCTGTTCCTGGATCATCATCTTCATGATCAAGACTTGTTAAAGTTTGCAACCATGCAGATTTTGTTTGATGAATTAAATTTTTTCTATCATCTCTTCCTTTATCTCCCGCGTTTGAAGATAATTTATCTAATATTTGTTTCGCAACTTGTTTTGCATCACCAACTATTCCAACTGTAACTTTTTTAGTAAGTCCAATTCTATCTGGATTCATGTCTACTTGAATAATATTTGCTTTTTTTGGCCAATAATCAATTCCATAACCAGGTAATGTTGAAAAAGGATTTAATCTTGTACCCAGAGCTAAAACAACATCAGCTTTTGAAATTAATTGCATTGCTGCTTTTGAACCATTGTAACCAAGAGGTCCAACTGCTAATGGGTGGCTTCCTGGAAAGCTATCATTATGTTGGTAACCATTACAAACTGGAGCATCTAATTTTTCTGCTAACTCTTTACATTCTTTAATTGCATCACCGATCACTACTCCAGCTCCTGATAAAATTACTGGAAATTTTGCATCTGATAACATATTTGCAGCCTTCTCAATTGCCTCTTTGCCTCCACCTTGTTTTTCAAATCTTACTATTGGAGGAAGATCAATATCAATAACTTGAGTCCAATAATCTCTTGGAACATTTATTTGGGCTGGTGCAGATCCTCTAACTGCTTTTTCGATTACTCTATTTAAAAC
>CAZBRW010000047.1:0-5363 GCA_964494555.1 uncultured Candidatus Pelagibacter sp.
AGGTTGATAGAAATTTAATAAATACATTGAAAAATAAAGATATTTTTACTTCAATTAGTTAAAAAAAAACTTGTTTATTTGAATAATTTTAGTAAAAAGGCTCTTTAATTTAACACGCACACAATTTTTGGTTTTATACCTCCGGTCCATTTGTGGAAATAATTGTGGTGGCTTAACCGGGAAAAAATATGAAGATACCTAATTTAACAATTCAACAACTTTTAGAAGCTGGTGTCCATTTAGGACACAAAACGCTTCGCTGGAATCCAAAAATGAAAAAATATATTTTTGGGAAAAGAGATTCTATTCACATAATCGATTTAACACAAACTTTAGAATTGACTAATGTTGCGCTAGAAAAAGTTTACAATACGATCATAAATAATGGCAAGATATTATTTATATCAACAAAAAAACAAGCTTCAGAGTCAATAGCATCATTAGCAAAAGATACTGACCAATATTATGTTAATTATAGATGGTTAGGTGGAATGTTAACTAATTGGGGAACAATTTCAAATTCAATTAAAAAACTTCAAAAAATAAATATTGATTTAACATCAGAAAATAGAGGATTTACTAAAAAAGAACTATTAAAAATGAGCGTCCAAAGAGATAAGTTACAGCGATCATTAGGTGGAATTTCAGAAATGAAAAAAATTCCTGATTTAGTTTTTATTATTGATACAAATTACGAGTCTCTAGCAATAAAAGAATCAATAAAGCTTGGAATACCTATTGTTGCGATTTTAGATACAAATTCTAACCCAGATGGAATCGATTTTCCAATTCCTGGGAATGATGATGCTAGAAGATCTATAGATTTGTACTGTAGCTTAATTAAAGAAACTATTGAAAATGCCAAGAAAGTATTACCTAGCTTAAATCAAAACAAAAAAAACGATGTTGAAAAATCTGAAAATCTAAAGAGTTTTGAAACAACAGAAATAGCAAAAAAAACAATAAATTAAAAAGATGAGTGACATTGAAAAAGTTAAAAAATTAAGGAAATCAACAGGCGCAGGATTTAAAGACTGTAATTCAGCATTAAAGGAGTCAAATGGTGATTTAGAAAAAGCAATTGAGATCTTAAGAATAAAAGGTGTTTCAAAAGCAACTAAAAAAATGGCAAGAGAAGCAAATGAAGGTGTGGTAGCTCTTTCTGGTGATGAAAATCAAACATCAGTAATAGAAGTAAATTGTGAAACTGATTTTGTAGCAAAAAATCAAGACTTTATTAATTTTGTTAAAGAATTAAGTGAAATTAACAATAAATGTTTATCCGAGATAGAAAAAGTAAAATTTCATATAATGAAAAATGGTAAATCTGTTGAAGAAAATATAGTTTCATTAATATCAAAAATTGGAGAAAAAATAACTATAGGAAGAACAAAAACAATAAATAATTCAGGTTCAAAAAATTTTACCTATCTTCATAGCGTGGTGAAAGATAATTTATCAAAATTAGCAGTAATTACGTCAATTGAGACAAAAGAAGCAAATGAAAAAGTTGATTTATTTGGCAAGCAACTCACGATGCATGTTGCTGCATCAAATCCATTAGCAATTGATTCTGATAAGTTAGATAAAAATATTGTTGCTAAGGAGCAAGAAATAATATCGGAGGAACTTAAAAATTTAGGAAAGACAGAGGACGTAGCAAAAAAAATAAGTTTAGGTAAAATTAATAAATTCAAACAAGACAATAGTTTATTGACTCAGGATTGGGTTATGGAACCAAAAAAAAAAGTAAAAGAAATAATTTCAGAACTAAATATATCAGATCTAAAAGTAAAAGAGTTTTATCGATTAAAAATTGGAGAGTAAATGTTTGATCAAAAAATATTTGATGATAAAATGAAAGTTACTCTTGATAGATTATCTAAAGAACTATCATCACTTAGCACTGGCAGAGCTAATGCAAAAATGCTAGATTTAGTCAAGGTTGATGTATATGGCCAAAAAATGCCAATTAACCAATTAGCGACCATCACAACACCAGAACCGAGAACGATTAATATTCAGGTTTGGGATTTAAATAATGTAACTTTAATTGATTCTTCAATAAAAAAATCAGAACTAGGATTAAATCCCCAGATAGATAGTCAAGTTATTAGGTTACCTATCCCAAGCTTAACGGAGGAAAGAAGAAATGAAATTAAAAAAATCATTAGCACTATGGGCGAAAAATATAAGGTTGCTATTAGAACTGTTCGAAGAGAGGCAAACGATCAATTAAAAAATTTGCTTAAAGATAAAAAAATTAGTGAAGATGATGAAAAAAAAAATGAAAAAATTATTCAGAAAATTACTGATGACAATATCCAAAATATAGAAGAAAGAATTATTGCAAAAGAAAAAGAAATAATGACTATATGAATCCAATAAAGCATGTAGCCATAATTATGGATGGCAATGGAAGATGGGGATTAAAACAAAATAAATCAAGAAATTTTGGACATAAAGTTGGTTTAAAAACAGTCGAAAAAATAATTAAACAAACAATTAAAAAAAAAATTAAATTCCTCACATTATATGCTTTTTCAACAGAAAATTGGAAAAGGCCCAAAAAAGAAATAAATTTTTTATTTAATTTGTTAGAGAATTTTTTACTAAATAGAATTGATGAGCTTCATAAACAAAATATAAGACTTAAAATAATCGGTGTTAAAAACTTTTCAGCAAAACTAAATAGACTCTTAAATGATTCAGAAAAAAAAACTTTTAAAAACAATAAATTACAGATTAACTTAGCATTAAATTATGGATCAAAATTTGAATTAATAAGTGCTTTTAAAAATATAAATAAAAGCAAAGATAAAATAAACGAAAAAAATTTTATCAAATATCTACAAACCAAGAATATACCTGACCCCGATTTACTAATTAGAACTGGAAATACTAAAAGATTGAGCAATTTTTTATTATGGCAAATAGCTTATGCAGAAATTTTTTTTGTAAGAAAATTATGGCCTGATTTTAATGAAAAAGATTATAATAAAATTATAAGAAATTATAAAATGATAAAAAGAAATTTTGGTGATATTTAATGAAAAATGAATTTCAAAAAAGATTACTTAGCTCATTTATATTAATACCTATAAGTTTTTTTTTCATTATAAAAGGTTCTATTTTTTTTAATTTATTTTTAATAATTTGTTTTTTAGTAACTTCGTACGAATGGCATAAGATGACCCAAAAAAAAAATTATCACTTAATAGGTTATTTATTTTTATCTTTTTCCTTTTATTGCGCTTATCTTTTAAGAAAAATTGATAACGGAGAAGGATTAATATTTTTATTTGTAATCATTATTTGTATTTCAACAGATATTGGAGGTTATATTTTTGGAAAAATTTTTAAGGGTCCCAAATTGACAAAAATAAGTCCCAGCAAAACATACTCAGGAATGATTGGTGGTTTTTTGTTATCAATTATTTTAATTAATTTATTTATTAATTATTCATATTTTTTTTCAAAATCATTTAAATTGTCATCAAAAGATTATAATTTTGAAACTCTCATTGTTGTTATTTTAATCTCAACAGTCAGTCAGTTGGGAGATATAATAATTTCTAACTTTAAAAGATTATCTAAAATTAAAGATACAGGAAAGATTATTCCTGGACATGGTGGTTTACTTGATAGAATTGATGGTATGATTTTTGCATTTCCTTTATCCTATATTATTCTAATTTCAGGCATTCTTAAATGAAAAAAAAAATTGTAATTCTTGGGTCGACTGGCTCAATCGGAAAAACAACGCTTGATATTATAAAAAAAAATAAAAAAGATTTTCAAATAATTCTTCTAAGCACCAATAAAAATATTAGTGAAATTGTAAAGCAATCTAGAGAATTTAATGTAAAAAATATTATTGTTAGTAGTAAATATCATTTTCAAATATTAAAAAAAAAAAATAAGGATAAAGGTTTAAAAATTTATAATTCATTTGATAGCTTAAAAAAAATTTTAGTTAACAAAATTGATTATAGTATGTGCGCTATTTCAGGTATAGAAGGATTAAAACCTACTTATGATATAATTAAATTTACAAAAAATATTGGTATTGCAAACAAAGAGTCTATTGTTTGTGGTTGGTCATTGATTAATAATGAGATAAAAAAAAATAAAACTAATTTTATCCCTATTGACTCTGAACATTTCTCTATCTGGTCATTAGTTAAAAATGATATTCACAAAATAAATGAAATAATTCTTACTGCTTCTGGTGGACCATTTCTAAATAAATCAAAAAAATTTATTAGCAGAGCAAAACCAAAAGATGCTTTAAAACATCCAAATTGGTCTATGGGTCAAAAGATATCGATAGACTCGGCAACAATGATGAATAAAGTATTTGAGGTAATAGAGGCAAAAAAAATATTTAATTTAAATCAAAAAAAATTCAAAATTTTAGTTCATCCCAAATCATACATTCATGCTATTGTTAAATATGAGAATGGACTGATAAAAATCCTTGCTCACGATACCAATATGAACATACCTATATTTAACTTTCTATATCACGACAGATCAAAGAAAATTAATAGTAATTCAATCAATTTATCACTTTTAAATAATCTCTCATTATTTAAGCCATCAATAAAAAAATTTCCTTCATTAAAAGTATTGAATAAATTGCCTAATAATGAAACCTTGTATGAAACAATTTTAATTAGTGTAAATGACGAGTTGGTTAAGTTATTTTTAAATAATAAAATAAAATTTAATGATATTTCTCACTATTTACTTAAAATAATTAAGATTAAAGAATTCAAAAAATATATATATAAAAGACCTATAAATATAAAAGAAATTTTAAAAATTATGAATTTTTCAAAATCATTAACAAATAGATATGTCGGAATTAAAAATGCGTAAATCTTTTATATTTTCATTAGTGTTAATTATTTTAATAATTAAAAATGCTTACTCGGAGGAGATAAAAAAAATTGAAATCAATGGAAATAATAGAATTAGCGATGAAACTATATTGGTTTTTTCAAACATTAAATTAAACAACGAAATAAATTCAAATTCTGATTTAAATAAAATTTTAAAAGATTTATATAATACTAATTATTTCTCAGATGTAGATATTGATTTTAATAATAATAAGTTAGTAATAAATGTTGTAGAAAACCCAATTATTCAATCAGTCCAATTAAACGGTATAAAAGCTAAAAAATTTAAAGAAATCATATTAGATAATTTAACTTTAAAAGAGAAAACTTCTTATGTCGAAAATTTTGTTTCTATGGATATTAACAAAATCAAATCAATAATGAAAAGATCTGGATACTATTTTGTTAACGTTGATTTAAATGTTATTGATGCAAAAAATTCATCAGTTATTTTAT
>CAZBRW010000048.1:0-5321 GCA_964494555.1 uncultured Candidatus Pelagibacter sp.
GAAACAGATTTATTTTTTAAAATATTGCTTGTCACTTTTAATCAACATTAAGTGAAATAAATATTACAATTAAGATTACGCCTATAATAAGAATATGATTTCCTAAATCAAATATTTCTACTTTGCTATTTTTTTTATCAATTAGCTTTCTACGTAATGGAACGTTATCATATGGATTTATCTTAATATTCTCGCCTTCTTCTTTCTGGTTTTCCATTTTCATGGAAAATCCAAACCATGTGATATAAATAAAAAAAATAAAAAATATTAAAAAACCAGCAAGAATATCATAGCCATCCATAATTACTCTGCTCCTACAAAGAAATAAAATAATCTTGAAAAAAGAGTATATTGACCTTCAGCAAACATTAAGCCAACAAAACAAGCAATTGCTGTCATAGGCCATAATAGAACATTAACCATTGCATAGCGTTCCCAAAATAAATGCATAAAAAACATCATTATTAATCCAGCTTTTAAAAACATAAAAAATAATATTAAGCTCCATCTCAACAAACCTTGAAATTGATACCAATCAACTAAATATGAAAAAAAACTTAATACAAATAAAAGTCCCCAGATCCAAAGGTATATGCCAATGTTGTGAGTACTAGAAGATTGTTTTTTTTCTGTATCGTTCATAGTTTTAGATTACCATAAATAAAAGAAAGCAAAAATAAAAACCCACACTAAATCTACAAAGTGCCAATACAAACCAAGAATTTCGATTTCTACATAATCACCTTTAAGTTTGGTAAACCAGCCTTTTTTACCGCTTTCATAATGACCTGCAAAAACTTTGTAAGAATAAATAAATAAAAAAATTACTCCTATAGATACATGTGTTCCATGAAAACCTGTAATCATAAAGAAAAAAGAGCCAAATTGAGCTGCACCAAAAGGATTTTCCCATGGTCTAACACCTTCATGAATTAATTTTGACCACTCAAAAACTTGCATTCCAACAAATGTAAGTCCACCAATTGCTGTAGCAAGAATAAGCCATCCACACATTTTTCTATTTTTTTCATATCCAAATTTAACAGCTAGAGCCATTGTTCCACTGCTTGTTATTAAAACAAATGTCATTATAGCTATTAGTAATAAAGGGACAGGTACTCCAAACGCATCAAGCGCAAAAACTTCACTTGGATTTGGCCACTCAACTGGTGTTGATGCTCTACCCTTCATATAAGAAATTAAAAAACAGCTAAAAATAAAAGTATCACTAAGTAAAAAGATCCACATCATGGCTTTGCCCCAATGCACTCCTTTAAACATAGTTTGGTCTGATGCTGTATCTTCAGCCATTCCCTTAAACCCTGGTTTAAGTTCTAAGCCCTCTATTTTAGTTTCCGACATAATTAATTTAAGTTTTCTCTACCTCTGTATTCGCAACTTCACTAGGGGGTGTTGTTTGAGGAATAAAATCTTCTTTTGCGCCTGGTACACTATAATCGTATGCCCATCTATGAACTACTGGGAGTCTATCTCCAAAATTTCCATGCTCTGGTGGAACAGTTGATGTAAACCACTCTAAAGAATTAGCCTGCCAAGGATTTTTACCTGCAGGTTTACCTGTTTTTAAAGTCTTTATAATATTATAAATTAATAAAAATTGAGCAGCACCAACTATAAATGCAGCTGTGCTTATAAACTCATTTAAACCTACTCCTGAAGTCATATACGGACTATCGTACATTTCAAAATATCTTCTAGGAACTCCTATAAATCCAAGATAGTGCATTGGGAAATAAATTGAGTAAGCTCCTAAGAAAGTTGACCAAAAATGCCACTTGCCAAGTTTTTCATCTAAAAGTCTTCCAGATACTAATGGAAACCAGTGATATACTGCGCCCATTATAACCATTAAAGGTGCAATACCCATTACCATATGAAAGTGGGCGACAACAAAATAAGTATCAGATAATGGTACGTCTACAGATACGTTTCCTAAAAAAATACCAGTTATTCCACCGTTTACAAATGTAACTATGAAACCTAAGCACCAAAGCATAACAGTATTAATTCTTATGTTCCCTCTCCACAAAGTTAAAATCCAATTATAAACTTTCATAGCTGTAGGAACTGCAATAATTAATGTTGTTGTTGCAAAGAAAAAACCAAACCAAGGGTTCATACCACTAACATACATATGGTGAGCCCAAACAAAAAAGCTTAAAGCACCTATTCCAACAATTGCCCATACCATCATTCTATAACCAAAGATATTTTTTCTAGCATGAACTGAGATTAAATCTGAAACTATTCCAAAAGCAGGTAATGCAACTATATAAACTTCTGGATGACCAAAAAACCAAAACAAATGTTGAAACAGAATAGGGCTTCCTCCCCCATATTCTAAAACTTCACCCGCTTTAATAATAGTTGGCATAAAGAAACTTGTTCCTAATACTTTATCTAAGGTCATCATTATTGAGCTAACTAGAAGAGCTGGGAATGCTAACATAGCCAATACAGTTGCTGTAAAAATTCCCCAGATCGTCAAAGGCAATCTCATCAATGTCATGCCTCTTGTTCTTGCTTGTAGTACTGTAATTAAATAGTTTAAGCCACCCATAGTAAATCCGATTACAAATAAAGATAATGAAATCAACATCAATAGTATTCCCATACCAGATCCAGGTGTACCTTCTAAAATTGCTTGTGGTGGATACAAAGTCCAGCCAGATCCTGTAGGACCTCCGGGAACAAAAAAACTTGCCATTAAAACTGCTACCGCAACAAAAAACATCCAAAAACTTAACATGTTAACATATGGGAAAACCATATCTCTAGCTCCTACCATTAAAGGAATTAGATAGTTTCCAAATCCTCCAAGAAAAAGTGCAGTTAAAAAATAAACTACCATAATCATCCCATGCATTGTTACAAACTGGTAGTAATGTTCAGCTGTCATAAAACCAGCAAGTTCTGGAAATCCTAATTGTAATCTCATTAACCATGAAAGTATAAGACCAACAATTCCAGTAAAAACTGCTGTTAAAAAGTATTGAACTCCAATTACTTTTGCATCCTGACAAAAAACCCATTTCTCTATAAAGCTATGAGCGTGGTATAAATCTTGTTCTGGAAGTTCTGCTGGTCTAACATAATCCATATCAGATGGATTAGCACCAGATGTACCACCAAGAACCTCGGATGATTGGGCCTGATAACTAGTTTTGTTATTATCGTATTCGTCTGACATAAATTTATTTCTCTATATATATATCTTTTTTAATATTTAAATCGTTTTTTTTTGCAAATTTATTATCCTCAATTTGCATTCCTTCTTGTTTGGCAATTAGGTCTGAAAAGGTTTCTTGTTGTTCTAGCCAGTTTTGATAGTCATTGTCATTTTGGACCTCAACACCACCTCTCATTGCATAATGTCCAACACCACAATATTCTGCGCACAAAACTTCATATTCTCCCACTTTATTAGGTTCGAACCAATAAAATGTAATTGTACCTGGAACAGCATCCATTTTAGATCTAAATTGAGGCACGTACCAATTATGAAGAACATCAACTGACCTTAGTAAAATTTTCACTGGTCTATTATTTTGCAAATTTATAACATCGCTTTGTATTAACACATCATCCCTGCCATATGGATCATCGATGTTTATTCCAAATGGATTTTCATCATTTATATTTGTTACGCTTGTTGTTCCTAGTTTTTGGTCTTTACCAGGCAATCTATACTGCCATCCCCACTGCCAAGCCATTACATCTATTTCAAGTGCATTTTTTGGAACATTGACATATTGATTCCATATTATCAATCCTGGAGCAAGCAAAGCAGCTACACCTAGAGTAGTTGCCCATGTTAATATCTTTTCTAATTTTTTATCTTCTGGTTTATATTCTACTTTGCGACCTTCCTTGTATGAAAATTTGAATATGCAATAAACCATAAACAAACAAACAGCTACAAATACGCCACCTCCAACCCAGAAAGTTAATGTTATTGTGTCGTCCATACCGCCCCAATTAGATGCTATATCCGTCCAGTACCAAGGAGTAAATATATGGAAAAGTATTGATCCAACGATGACTAGTAAAAATATAAAACCTGTATGCATGGCTATTTATATAGATTATTAATACTATAAATACCTATGACAAAATGTCATAAAATTAAAGTAAATTAACTAATATAATCAACGTTATATGCTTGGAAAATTTGGAATCTTAATTGCAATACTCGCTTTAGTTTTACTTTTTTTTCTAGTCATATCTTTTGGTGCTGGAGCATTTTCTAAAAAAGATCTTAAACCAGAAACAAAAAAATATCTTAAATCTGTTAAAATATTATTGAGTATTATTGCAATAGTCGGATTTATATTGGTTCTATTTTTATAAAAATTAAGAAATAAGTGTTTTGCACCAATCTATAAAAGCATCATTAAATACATAAATCATTAAAAAAAAGGCTAGCCAAACTATTAATAAGAATGTCCAATATAAAGATAGTGCTGATATATTTTTTTCTTCGTCTAAAATTTCATCATTTTTTAATTTAAGAACTCTTGAAGAAACCTTTCCCCAAAAAAATAGTCCACCTAAAAGATGTAATCCGTGTAATGCGGTAAAAATATAAAAAGATGAAAAATATGAATTTGTTGAAACATAATTCCCACTTTTCATTAATTGAATCCAAAAAATTACCTGTCCAAATAAAAACAAATAACTTAATCCACCAACTATCAAAAGATTTTTTTTTATATTATACGTAATTTTTTTTTCTAAATCTTTATTAACTTTGCTGAAATAAAAGGATACGCAAAAAAGTATAAATGTATTAAGCCATAAAAAATTGGGTTTCAAAAGATATTGTGTGTCTTGCTCAGGAGGTATAGAATAAATATATCCTGTAAAAATTAAACTAAATAAAGCGGTTGCAATACCAAGAATTATTATTACCGCAGAAGTTTGAACTGATAGGTCAAAAGTTTTACCCTCGTGAGCATCGTCAATTGCAGCTCTTTCGCTTTCCCATGGTTTTTCAGTTAGTGTGCCGAAAAGTTTCTTTATAATATTGCCCATCAATCTTATATAGTGAATAATTATTATTTATCAACAATGAAAATAAAAACCTCAATTGCAATTATAAGTGGATGTTTAGTAATTTTTCTTTTTTTAACTCTTCCAGTTTTTTTATCTATTAAAGATCAGAAGGAAGATCTTGTCGCATCATTTAAAGGATCAACCTTCTCTCTTAAAGATGTAAATAACAATGCAATTACAGAAAAATCTTTTGAAGGTCCTTTAACTGCTATTTTTTTTGGATTTACAAACTGTCCTGATGTATG
>CAZBRW010000049.1:0-5042 GCA_964494555.1 uncultured Candidatus Pelagibacter sp.
TTATCTACAAAACTACCAAAATCACTTGTTAAAAATGAATTCTTTCCTGCTTTTCGATATTCGTTTTGTATTATTGCAATATTGTTTCCAAATATTCTTGGTTTAAAAGTTAAATCTTTATCAACTGATATTGCATAAAAATAAGGCACTGTTACGCTAAACCCTGCGGTGGAAGAGTCTGAAAATGTTGGAGCTAAAAATCCTGACTGTCTTTTAACAGTCGGGTCAGGATGAAAAAATCTAGGAAAGTACATTATTGGTACATCGTAAATTTTTAACCACGCATTTTTATAATTTATTAATTTATCCTTTTTATTGTGCTTAACCTCTTCCGCTTGGATTATCCATGGAGAACAACCTTTTCTTTTATCACATGTAGTGTAAGTACCTTTATATATCTTAGATACATTGTTATCAGAAATTATGCTTAATCCTTTTATTCTAGGTTTTTCTGAATTTAAACTTTTCATTTCATAAGATAAATCTTTTCCTGCAAATTCTTTTTTAATTATATCTAATTTAAATTCGTTAAATAAATATTCGTTTTTTTCATTGTCAATAAGTTTTACTTCATTTCCAGAAAAAATTTTATTTTTTGTATTAAATTTAAATTTTCTCAAATTAATTTTATTTTGATTTATGTCTTTAAGTTCCGTAGCTTCATTGGAAAATATTAAATTATTTTTTTTGTCATAAACTACGTCATAACTTGTTATAAAGTATTCTTTCTCAATTATTATATAAGTTATATCTTTTAAAAAAATTTTATCTTCGTTTTTAAAATATTTAATTTTATTATTTTCAATAGTTAAATTTTTTTTTTCATCTATAATTAAAACATTTCCTTCAGCAACTAAAGTATTTTTAACTTTATTATATTTAAATTCATTACCTGTTATCTCTAATCCAGTATCTGAGTAAGATTTAAAACCATTTTTACCTTCAAGAATTTTGCCACCATCAATAATATTTAATTCACTACTATCTATTTTAATTTCCTCTGAATAAAGATTTGAGAAAATTAAAAAACCAGAAATAAAAATTATACTAATTTTAAGCAATATATTATTTTTCATTTATTTTAATTAATCCAAAAAAGGTAATAGTACCCAATGTTATAATTGGCAACCAAATTGATAAAAAATTAGAAAATTGCTTGGTTTCACCTAAAGTATTAAAAAAGTTAGTCACATAGTAAATTATCACTGATAACAAAACTCCAATTGTAAGTAATAAAACTTTACTTTTATTATCTTTAAAATTTATCATTATAATAGAAGCCATAATTGTCATAATAGTTACTAAAAGTGGGTAAGAATAAAGTTTATTTAAATAATAATCAACTTCTCTAGGAGAAAATCGAAATATTTCTGCTCTTTTTTCAGAGTCAATTAAGGTCCAAATTGTTACAGAGTTTAATGTATCAAATAAACTATTTAACTTTGTTGTATTAAAATTTGATTTAAAATTTAAATGATTTTTAATAATTTTAGGTTTATTTTTTTCTGAAATTTCTGCATTTTTAATTATCCATGTATATGAATTTATATTTGCTTCACTTGCTTCTATATTTTGAATTAATTTAAAATTTTTAGAAAATCTTGTTATAGAAACATTACTTAAAATATCACCTTTAAATGATTCAGCGTTAATAAAATTTATTCCATTATTTATTTTGTCTCTTATCCATAAACCGTTTGAATTAATTACAGCTAGATATTTATTATCTTCAGAGTATTTATTTTTAATATCATAGTAAAAAAACTTCATTTTGGCTGAAAAACTATAAAAAAACAAAATTATAATGATGCCAAATAACAAGGTTACTGTTGAGGTAGTTAATATTATTTTTAAATTATTTAATCCAAATTTTTTTAAAGATTGTATTTCATTATTCTCATGAAAATTTAAATAAAAAAATTGTGTCGATAAAAGAAATATGAATGGAGAAACCTCATACAATATAGATGGTATATTGAAAAGTGTTAAAATAACTGCATAATAAAATCCATTTTCAAATGTTTTAAAAAAATTTAATTCTTCAAATATATTTAATAAGAAAATTAAGCACGAAAAAACTAAAGTAACTAGTGCGAAATAATAAAAGAATTTAGATATTAAATATTTTTGATAGATCTTTATAATCATCTTTTAACCTCAAATTTATAATATATAAAAAAATAGTTTATTAAAAAAATTGCAACAGGTAGAGATAAAAAGGCTAAAGTGTATATTAAATCTTTAGCTGAATATCTTACCAAAACCTCTGATAAAGAAATTATTATAAAGCCGTATAAAAATATTAGTAATCTTTTTAACTTGTAACTAAATTCATCTTTAGATATCAAAACTAAACAACAACCAATTAAAACTAATAAAGGTATATAAATTGGTAAATAAGACCTTTTGAAAATTTCAATTAGGATATCTTCTTTTCTTTCATCACATCTTAGAAATTGAGATTTATATTTTTTTAGAAAATCCTTTAACATCGGTAAAGATTCTTTAAAACAATATAAAAGCTCCAAAGTATTAGTTTCTTGAAATTTTCTGTAAATTGTAGTTTTTGTTTCATATACTGATAAAGAAATTTTTGTCTTATCAAAAGAGAAGGAGCTAATATATCCTTTATCATTATTTATAAATTTTCCATTTTCTAAAAGTAAATAAGTGGATCCATCTTTGTGCTCAATGTTTCCTTCAGAAGCATATATTGTTTGAGTTATATCCCCTGATTTATTATCTTTTATAAAGACATCATAAATTTTATTATTTTCTTTTTTGTTAACAAAAATTGTTAAATTTTTTACACCATCAAAAAAACTTTTTTCTTTAATAATATTTTTTAAGTATCCAATATCTGAACTTCTTACGAATGATTTTGCTTTATCTTGAGTAAATGGAACTAAAAAAAGTGCTAAAAACATCTGAATCACTAAAAAGAATAATGAAAACTTTATTATTTTATTTACAAAATTTATTTTGCTAATTCCATTTATCCAAAAAATAATAATTTCATTTCTTTTCTCATAGTTTATTATTACTAAGCAAATAGATAGAAATAATACAAACAAAAGAATTCTACTTATTATTTTAGGAAGGTTTAATAGCGTATAATATGCATATACCTGCAGACTATGCCCATCTTCAGTTACAAGATCTAAATAGTTTACTGATTGTATAATCCATACAATTATACTCAGTGTGCCCAAAATAAATAAAAAATACAATAAAACTTCTTCAAAAAATTTTTCAAATATTAATTTTTTCATTGAATTTTTCCATATTGATACATATATACACTACAACTTATACTATAGTTAATACAAATGACTTTAAAAATAAAATATTTAAATTCTAAAATTGGATCTTCAAATAATAAAGCTCTTATTTTGTCAAAAGATACAAAAATTTCAGATTTTAAAGGAATTTTTGACAACAAAATAAATATAAAAATAGCGAACCTTATAAAAAATAACAAAAAAATTGAAGATAATAAAATATCTTCATTAAATTTAGATTTTGATAAAAATTTAATTATTATTTTAATAGCAAAAAATAATGATTTTTTCCAATCAGAGACATTAGGTGCTAAATTTTATGAATATATAAAAAGAAATAATATTAATGATGTTTTAATTATAGGATCTAATTTTAAATCAGTAGTAAATAAAATTAAGTTTGAATCATTTCTTCACGGAGCTGAGCTAAAATCATACGAATTTAATATTTATAAATCTAAAAAGAAAAATAAGATTATTAGTTTTAATATTTTGAATAATAAAAATTTAAATAATCAAAGAGAAAAGAAAAAGTTAAATGCATTACTAAGAGGAGTGAACTTTACCAAGGATTTAGTTTCAGAGCCTGGGAATATTTTACATCCAGACGAATATGCAAAAAGATTGGTCAAGCTTAAAAAATTTGGATTAAAAGTTACAGTTTATGATAAAAAGAAATTAAAAAAATTAGGATGTAATGCTTTGCTAGGAGTTGGACAAGGGAGTATTAGAGGTTCTTATCTTGTAACAATGGAATGGAAAGGATCAAATTCAAAATCAAAACCTTTGGCATTTGTGGGCAAAGGTGTTTGTTTTGATACTGGCGGAATCTCGTTGAAGCCAGCAAGATTTATGGAGGATATGACATACGATATGGCTGGTTCAGCTGTAGTAGTAGGTTTAATGAAAAATCTTGCTCTAAGAAAAGCGAAAATAAACGCAGTAGGAGTTGTTGGACTTGTTGAAAATATGCCAGGGGGAAATGCTCAAAGACCTGGTGATATAGTAAAATCTTTTAGTGGAAAAACAATAGAAGTATTAAATACAGATGCTGAGGGAAGATTAGTATTAGCAGATGCTCTAACATTTACTGAAAAGAAATTTAAACCAAATTTAATTGTTGATTTAGCAACTTTAACTGGAGCTATTGTTGTTGCATTAGGTTCAGAATATTCAGGTCTTTTTTCTAACAATGATAAGCTATCAAAAGAACTTTTCGAGGCAGGTAAAAAAGTTGATGAAAAAGTTTGGAGATTACCTCTTCATAAAAATTACAATAAACTTATGGATTCAAAAAATGCAGATATGCAAAATATAAATTATGTAGGTGGTGCTGGATCAACAACAGCAGCAGAATTTTTACAAAGATTTATAATTAATAAAACGCCCTGGGCTCATCTAGATATTGCTGGAATGGCATTTTCTAAATATGCTGGAGCTTTAAATTCAGGAGGGGCAACAGGTTATGGTGTAAGATTGCTAAATAAATTTGTAGAGGATAATTATGAGTGATGTAGAACAAACACTTTCAATAATCAAACCAGATGCAGTAGAAAGAGATTTGCAAGGTAAAATTAAAGAAGAGTTTGTTAAAACTGGTTTTAATATTATTAAAGAAAAAAAAATTCATATAACAAAAACAGAAGCAGAAGAATTTTACAAAGTTCATCAAACAAAGCCATTTTATAATGACCTATGTGAGTATTTATCTTCTGGCCCAATATTTGTTATGATATTAGAAAAATTTAACGCTATTTTGGA
>CAZBRW010000050.1:0-5027 GCA_964494555.1 uncultured Candidatus Pelagibacter sp.
GGGCCAAATATAATTATATTCACTATAATTTATCTTCCAAATTTGGTTTTTTTAATCAATTGTTCATATTGTGCACTCATTAATCTTGTTTGTACTTGAGTAACTGTATCGATGGCAACAACAACAACGATTAAGATTGAAGTGCCACCTAAATAAAAAGGTATTGGATAATTAGCAATTAAAAATTCAGGCATAAGACATACTAATGTTAAATATAGGGCACCAATTGTAGTTAGTTTAGTTAAAATATTATCGATATATAAAGCTGTACTTTCGCCCGGTCTTATTCCTGGTATAAAACCACCGTATTTTCTTAAATTTTCAGCAGTTTCATTAGGGTTAAAAGTTATAGATGTATAAAAAAATGTAAAAAAGATAATTCCAGATGCATATAAAAGCATATAAAGTGGTTGTCCTTGTGAAAAAAATGAACTTATGTTTAAAAATGTTTCATTCTGAGAAATATTAAAATTAGAAAAAGTTACGGGTAATAATAATAATGCTGAAGCAAAAATGGCTGGAATAACACCTGCTGAATTGATTTTTAACGGTAAATGTGATGACTCACCACCATACATCTTATTGCCCATTTGCCTTTTAGGATAATTAATTAAAATTTTTCTTAAAGCTCTCTCCATAAAAACTATAAACATAATGGTTGCTATCAGAAGCAAAAAAATAAAAATTATCATTGTAGTTGAAATAGCACCAGTTCTTCCAAGCTCAAATGTAGTTACTAAAGCTCTTGGTATCTCAGCAACAATTCCAGAAAATATTATTAAAGATATACCATTTCCTATACCTCGTTGTGTTATTTGTTCGCCTAACCACATTAAAAAAACTGTTCCAGCGACAATAATAGTTACAGTAGAAATTCTAAAATATAGTCCCGGATCAATAACCAAATTACCTGATGACTCTAGACCAACAGCAAGGCCGTAACCTTGTATTGTTGCGAGTAATACAGTTCCATACCTGGTTATTTGTGTTATTTTTTGTCTTCCAATTTCACCTTGCGATTTAAGGTTTTTAAAATAATCTGAAACACCAGTTAAAAGCTGGACTATAATTGATGAAGAAATGTATGGCATTATACCTAAAGCAAAAATTGCCATTCTACTAACTGCTCCACCAGCAAATACATTGAACATGCCCAATAAACCTTTTTGATTACTGCTCATTAAAGATTGTAATTGATCCGGATCAATTCCGGGAAGTGGCACAAATGTCCCTAGTCTATAAACAGTTAAAATTAATAGAGTAAATAATATTCTATTTCTCAGATCATTTTGTTGAGACGGGTTGTTCATAAGTTAAACTATTTACTTTTTTTTAGAGTTATTTTTCCACCAATTTTCTCTAGTTTTTTAACAGCAGACTTTGATGCATAATCTGCTTCGACAATAAGTTTTGATTTTAATTCACCTTCTCCTAACAATTTAAATTGAATAAATTTTTTTCTTATAATTTTGGCTTTTTTTAATGTCTCAATACTAATTGTACTCTCAGATGATAATTTTTTATCGTCTAAAAATGACTGGATTTTACTTAGATTCACTTTAGCAATTTTAGTTTTTTTTATTGGGTTAAAACCTCTTTTGGGCAATCTTCTATATAGTGGCATTTGACCACCTTCAAAACTTTTTATCGCAACACCAGATCTGGACTTTTGTCCTTTTACACCTCTTCCAGAAGTTTTTCCTTTGCCTGATCCAATACCTCTTCCTACTCTAATTTTTTTAATCTTAACTTGAGATGTATTATTTAATGTGGTCATTATCCTCTCTTCTCAATAATTTCAGATATTTTCTTATTACGTAAATTAGAAATATTTTTAGGTGAATTTTGTTTTGATAATGCTTTCATACAGGCTCTTATGACATTATGAGGGTTAGCTGTTCCGAGTGACTTTGCTACAATATCTTTTATGCCCAGAACCTCACAAACTGCTCTCACAGGTCCTCCTGCTATTATTCCTGTTCCTTTGGGAGCGGCCCTTAATTTTATTTTACCAGCACCGTCTTTACCAAATATATCGTGATGTATTGTTCTTCCTTCTCTTAATGGGACTTGAATTAAATTTCTTCTAGCTAATTCGTTTGCTTTTTTAATTGCATCAGGAACTTGTTTAGCTTTAGCATGAGCAATACCAATTTTTCCATTTTGATTTCCAACAACAACTAATGCTGAAAAACCAAATCTTCTTCCACCTTTAACAACTTTAGTTATTCTATTTATGTGAACTAATTTTTCTAAAAATTCATTATTCTTTTCCATTAAAATACCATTCCATTCTTTCTAAGTGTTTCAGCAAATAATTTAATTCTACCATGATACTTATACATTCCTCTATCAAAATAAATTTTTGTGATATTCTTCTCTTGAGCTTTTTTTGCTAGTTTTTCTGCAACTATTGAAGATAATTCAGATTTATTTTTCTTAAGACTTTTAATTTCCTTTTCAGTTGATGATGATGAAACAAGAGTAACTTTCTTAACATCATCAATTATTTGAGCGCTAATATTTTTTGATGATCTTGATATACTTAATCTATATCTGTCAATATTAGAAACTCTTTTAACTTTATTCCTTATTCTAAATTTTTTTCTCTCTTTAGTAGATAGTTTCATTATTTTTTCTTACCTTCTTTTCTTAATATATATTGTCCTTTTTCTTTAATTCCTTTGCCTTTATATGGTTCGGGAGGTCTTATTGATTTAATTTTTGAAGCAATCATTCCAACTTCTTGTTTATCAGTACCTAAAATTTTGATTGTTGTTTGTTTTTCAACAGTTATTTTTATAGTCTGTGGAATATCAAAATTTACGTCATGGCTAAATCCCAACTGAAGATTTAATTGATTTCCTTTTAAAGTGGCTCGATATCCAACACCAGTTAGTTCTAAAATTTTTGTATATCCAACACTTGTTCCAATTATTGCATTGTTTAGTAAGCTTCTATTCATTCCCCATAGTCGTTTAGACGTTTGATTAATTACTTTTGGCTTGATAGAGACATTCTTTTTCTCATTATTTATATTTAAATCAAACATTTCAATATCTAAATTTAATTTTGATTTACCTAAGGGACCTTCAACTTGTAAAATACTTCCATTCAAAGCTAATTTAACTTTTTCAGGTATTTCAATACTTATTTTTCCTATTTTAGACATTAAAATACCTTACAAATTATTTCGCCACCTAATTTATTTTTTCGTGCATCTATATCAGTCATTACACCTTTGGAGGTTGATACGATTGCAATACCTAACCCATTATTAATTTTGGGCAAACTTTCAGCACTTGAAAATATTCTTCTTCCTGGCTTAGATACTCTTTCTATAGAACTTATGACAGGATTGCCTGAATTATACTTCAAGTTTATTTCTAAACTTGCTTTTTTATCTTCACTTAAAATTTTAAAATCGATTATGTATCCTTCGCTTTTTAAAATTTCTGCTATTCTTGACTTAAACATAGACGAAGGAAGTTTAACCTTAGAATGGTTTCTTAAGAGAGCATTCTTTATTCTAGCTAACATATCTCCAATTGGGTCACTTAAACTCATAATTTTACCTTTCTACCAGCTTGATTTAACCATTCCTGGTATTTTTCCTTCTAGGCCTAATTTTCTTAATGCAATCCTAGAAATTTTTAATTTTCTATAAACACCATGCGGTCTACCTGTTATTTGGCATCTGCTCATTACTCTTGTTTTAGATGAATTTCTTGGTAATTTTGATAATTTTTGCTGGGCAATAAATCTTTCCTGTAATGGAATTTTTTTATCCATAATTATTTCTTTTAATTTTTTTCTTTTTTTATAAAATTTATTAGACAATTTTAATCGTTTGTTATTTTTATTAATTGCACTAAGTTTTGCCATATTTTAATTGCTCCTACTGTCGGTTAATGGAAAATTTAATTTTTTAAGTAACTCTACACTGTGATTAGTATCGCTAGTTTTTATTGTTATTGTAATATCTAAACCACGAATTTTATCTACCTTATCAAAATTCACTTCAGGAAAAATTATATGTTCTTTAATTCCAAACGTATAGTTTCCAAATTTATCAAATCCAGTAATAGGCAAACCTCTGAAATCTTTAATTCTAGGTAATGCGATATTAACTAGTCTATCAATAAATTCATACATTTTATTTTTTCTTAATGTTACCTTAATTCCTGCATTTGTATTTTTTCTTGTTTTAAAATTTGAAATAGATTTCTTAAATTTTGTTATAACGGGTTTTTGTCCGGTAATGTTTGACATATCTTCTATGCATGATTTCATTATTTTTGAATCGTTCCCATCAAGACCAAGTCCCATATTTAATACTACTTTTTCTATTTTGGGACCCATATAAATGCTACTGTAGCCGAATTTATTTTTTAAATAAGGTCCTATTTCGCTGTTTATTTGATCTTTTAATCTAGACATTTTTATTATTTTTTAACCTCTACTTTTTTTTTATTTTTTTCATCTATTAACTTTAAGTTTGAAATATGTATAAAATTTTCTTTATCTATAATTCCACCTTTTTTTTCTTTTGTTGTTTTAATGTGTTTTTTAACTTTATTTAAACCTTTGACTTTTGCTCTTGATCTTTTTCTTTCTATTTGAATGATTTCACCATCTTTTCCTTTGTCTTTACCTGCTAAAATTTTGACATTCGATCCTTTGTTTATCATTTAAAGAACCTCCGGCGCTAAAGATATTATCTTCATTTGCCCTTTATTTCTTAATTCACGAGTAACTGGTCCAAAAATCCTTGTTCCAATTGGTTCTCCTTTATCATCTGTTAAAACAGCAGCATTATTGTCAAATCTCACTTTAGATCCATCATTTCTGTGTATCCCTTTTTTTACTCTTACGACTACAGCTTTATGAACTGATCCTTTTTTAACTTTACCTTTAGGTATAGCTTCTTTAACAGCAACTACAATTGTATCACCAATACTTGCATATCGTCTTTTTGAACCACCAAGTACTTTTATACATTCAATTTTTTTTGCTCCAGTGTTATC
>CAZBRW010000051.1:0-5019 GCA_964494555.1 uncultured Candidatus Pelagibacter sp.
TTCCCAGTTCCTCCAGTTGATAGTGCTCAAGACATGAGAGGTGAATATTTAAAAGGTTTAAGAGATGTTGGAATTAAAGTTGAAAAGCATCACCACGAAGTAGCACCTAGTCAACATGAATTAGGAATGTATTTTGGAACTTTAGTAGATCAAGCAGATAATGTTCAGCTTTATAAATATGTAGTACAGATGGTATCACACTCTTTTGGCAAAACTGCAACTTTTATGCCTAAACCAGTCAAAGGTGATAATGGTTCAGGAATGCACACACACCAATCAATTTGGAAAGGTAGTACGCCCGTATTTTCTGGAAATGAATATTCAGGATTATCAAAGACAGCTTTGTACTATATTGGTGGAATATTAAAACATGCAAAAGCTATTAATGCGTTTTCTAATGCAACGACTAATAGTTACAAAAGATTAATTCCAGGTTTTGAAGCTCCAGTTCTGCTAGCTTACTCTGCAAGAAACAGATCTGCTTCTTGTAGAATTCCGATAACATTAAGTAAAAAAGGTGCAAGATGTGAAATCAGATTTCCTGATGCGTCTGGTAATCCTTATTTAACTTTTGCTTCAATGTTAATGGCAGGTTTAGATGGAATTAAGAATAAAATTCATCCAGGTAAATCATTTGATAAAGATTTATATGCATTATCTGAAGAAGAAGTTAAAAAAGTCCCTACTGTTTGTGGTTCTTTAAGAGAAGCTATGGAGAGTTTAGATAAAGACAGGAATTTTTTAAAACAAGGTAATGTATTTACAGATGACCAAATCGATGCATACATTGCATTAAAATTTGAGGAAATTCATAATTTTGAACACACACCTCATCCTATAGAATTTGATATGTACTACAGTTGTTAATTTATTGTCTGGTAGAAGCTTTTTTGTTTCTACCAGAGCCTTTTTTAACAACGTAGTCTAGAGTTCCATTTGCTCCTGTTTCAACGGGTCTTATTAGAGATCTAAAAAAAGATTTTCTTTTTTCTTTTTTTTCTTCTGAACTAAGCAAATTTCTAAATTCAAATACGTTCATAATGAATCAGTATAACGTAGATATGCATTTTTTGCAAGTCTGCTATGCATAAAACTTATACTAGATTTTAAATGACTCTCCGCATCCACAACGTTCTGTTTCATTTGGATTTTTAAACACAAAATTCGAGGAAAAATCCTCTTTTTTATAATCCATTTCAGTTCCTAGTAAATACATCACTGCTGCTGAATCTATAAAAACCTTAACTCCCTTTTCTTCTATGATTTCATCATTTGGATTTGGTTTATCTGTATATTCCATAATATAAGACATCCCAGCACAACCTCCACTTTTAACTCCTACTCTCACTCCAACAGAACCATCTTTCGCAGCGGACATAATTTGTTTAATTCTATCTGCTGCTTTATCGCTTAATGTAATTATTTGTTTCATTATAAATTTAATTCTAATTTTGCTGCTTCTGACATCATTGATTTATCCCATGGTGGATCCCAAACTAAATCTAAATCAACTTTTTCAATACCTTCTACTTGCATTACACTATCTTTTACCTCTTTAGGTAAACTTTCAGCTACTGGACAATTAGGTGTCGTTAAAGTCATTTTTATTTTTGCTTCATCTCCTTTTACATTTATATCATAAATTAATCCAAGTTCATAAATATTTACCGGTATTTCAGGATCGTAGATTTTTTTTATTTCAGCAACAATTTTTTCCTTAATTTCCATACTTATATATCTTCTTTATTAATCTCATTTTGAGATTTATCAATAGCTGTGGTTAAAGTATGCCATGATAATGTTGCGCATTTTACTCTCATTGGGTACTTTTTTACACCAGATAAACACATTAATTTAATTTTTTCGTCTTCTCCCAAAAGTTTAGTATTAAGATTTTCTTTTTTTTTTATCATTTCTAAAAAATCTTCAACTATTTCTTTTACCTCATTTTCCTCTTTGCCTTTCAATAAACCTGTCATTATTGATGCAGATGCCATTGATATTGCGCAACCTTGTCCCTCAAAAGATATGTCTTCAACTTTTTTATTCTCATTTAACTTAAGATATACATGAACTTTGTCTCCACATAATGGATTATGTCCTTTTGCATCTTTATTAAAATTTTCTGTTCTTCCTAGGTTTCTAGGATTTTTACCATGATCTAATATAATTTCCTGATAGAGTTCTTTTAAGTCCATTTACTCGAATATTTTTTTACATTTGTTAATTGATGTGTTTAGTTGATCAAGATCATCTTTGGTATTATATACGCCTAGTGATGCTCTTGCAGTTGCTGCTAAACCTAGTTTATCGTGAAGAATTTGACAACAATGATGTCCTGCTCTTATTGCTACTCCATCTTCATCCAGGATTGTTGCAATGTCATGTGGATGAATATCTTTCATAGTAAAAGACAAAACAGCTCCTTTGTCTTTAGGGTTTCCAATTAGTTTTACAGAATTATTTCTTCTCAATAATTCTTGACCATACTCCATAAGTTCATTTTCGTGTTTAACAATATTTTCTATTCCAACTTTATTTAAAAACTTAATAGATTCGTCAAAAGCAATCACCTGGGCAGTGGCCATAGTTCCTGCTTCAAATTTATTTGGAAGATCACCATAGGAGATACTTTCTTTTTTTACTTCATTTATCATTCCACCTCCACCTTGATATGGCGGTAATTCTTCAAGCCATTTTTTTTTTGCATATAAAATTCCAAGACCTGTTGGCCCATACATTTTATGGCAAGAAATTGCATAAAAGTCACAATCTAGATCTTGCATATCTAGTTTTAAATGAGGTGCGCTTTGACAACCATCAATTAAAACTGGAATACTTTTAGAATGTGCAAGTTTTATAATTTCTTTAACTGGTAATATAGCACCGGTTACATTTGAAAGATGCGTAATAGCTATAATTTTTGTTTTCTTAGTAATTTTTTTCTCTATACTTTCTAAGGAAACTTCACCATTCTCATTTATCTCGGCAAACTCAATTTTAATCCCTTTAGATTTTCTTAAATAATGCCAAGGAACATAATTTGAGTGATGTTCTAGCTCAGTTAATAATACTTCATCACCTTCTTTTAAGTATTTTTGACCAAAAGAATTTGCAACAAGATTGATTGCTTCTGTTGCACCTTTTGTAAAAACAATCTCATTTTTGTGAGCTGCATTAATATATTTTTGCACTGAAGATCTTGTATTTTCATAAAGATTTGTTGCAGCAACTGCTAAATAATGAACACTTCTGCCAACATTAGAAAATTCCTTTGTATAAAAATCATAAATCCGATCAACAACAACAAGAGGCTTTTGAGAAGAATTAGCGCTATCTAAATATACAAGATCATTATTATGTACTTTATTACTAAATATTGGAAATTCTTTTTTTATATCTTTCAAATTCATTCTTTCAAACCAATCATGTTCTTAATTAAATTTTTGATCTCTCTATCTGTAATTTTTTCGATTACATCTAATAAAAATCCATTTACCAGAAGTTCTTTTGCCTCTTTATAATTAAGCCCTCTAGTCATTAGATAGAATATCGAGTTTTCGTCTAAGCTACCTGATGCAGAACCATGTGAACATTTAACATCATCTGCATATATTTCCAGTTCTGGTTTGGCGTTAAACTCTGTCGTTTCATCTAAAAGAATAGCTTTACTTAGTTGGTACCCGTCAGTTTTTTGTGCTTCTGGATTAACAAATATTTTACCCTGATACGCAGCTTTAGAATTATCTTCTAAAACGCTTTTAATAAGTTGATAGCTTTTAGTGTTCTCAGTTAAATGATTTATTGTTGTTCTAATTTCGTGATGTTTATCTTTATTAAGAGAGAATATACCGTTCACAAAAGCTGATGAATATTCTCCTCTTAAATTAGTATTAATTTCATTTTTAAAGAAATTTGATCCTGAGGATAAGATAAATGTCTCAGAAATGCTATTTTTGTCTTGGTCAATATTGTTAAAGGAATATTTAATGTTTTTATTTTCGAATCTGTCTACTTTATAATTTTTCAAAATTGCGCTTTCTTTTAAATCAAAATTATAAAAAATGTTTAAAAAATTTTTTTCAGAAGTGTCTTTAAATAAGTCAATTAGTCTTAAAGAACTGTCTTTATTTAGCTCAAAATTTAATCTTAAATTTATGTTTTTGGACCAAATATTAGAGTTAGTTGTATGATAAATGATAAGTGGTTTTTCTAATTGATATCCTTTTTTAATCACTATTTTAAAGGATTTGTTGGTAAACGCATTATTTAAATCAGATAAAGAATTATTGTTTAATCCATCAATAGTTTCTGACTGATCTATTATTTCGATTTGGTCTTTTTTTTCATAGTCAAAATCAATTTTTTCAATTCTGCCATTTATAAATACTACTTTATTATGCTCTAGCCCGTCTACGAATACTGACGTGTCAACTTTATTAGTTGATGTATAATCAGTATAAAAACTCAGTTCCCCAATATTTTTTTTTATTATTTGATTAAGATCTGAAAATTTCCAATCTTCCTCTTTTCTATTTGGGAAGCCTCTATTTATGAAACTATCTAAAAAAAATTTTTTTATTTCAATATCTCTTTGAGATAAACTTAAATTTTTAATAATATTGTTAAAATCTTTATGCAATTGTTCTTTCATCTAATGAAAATTTTCATACCCCTTTTTTTCTAATTCTATAGCTAGATCTGGACCTCCAGATTTAACAATTTTTCCATTCATCAAGACATGGACAAAATCAGGTTTAATATAATCAAGTAATCTTTGGTAATGTGTAATTATTAAAAATGAATTTTTATTATTTCTTAATGTATTAACTCCATCTGCTACAATTTTCAAAGCATCTATATCTAGACCTGAGTCTGTTTCATCTAAAATAGATAACTTAGGGGATAACATTGACATTTGTAAAATTTCATTTTTCTTCTTTTCTCCTCCAGAAAAACCTACATTTAATTGTCTATTCAACTTTTCTTCATCAAATTTAAGTTCTTTTGATTTTTCTT
>CAZBRW010000052.1:0-2451 GCA_964494555.1 uncultured Candidatus Pelagibacter sp.
GCTCTATGTGAGCAGGAAAAAGCTTCATTTACATAAATATCTCCTAAACTTGCCAAATTTTTCGCAAATTCAATTTCGTTATCTTCCTCTTCTGGATAAAACCTTATATTTTCGAGTAATGCAATTTTGTCATCAGGATTTTGAAAAATATCTTTTTTACTCAAATTTTTGATATCTTGAGTGATTAATCTTATTCTAGTGTTAAATTCATCTTTTAAATATTTGCAAATCGGGTTTAGAGATAATTCTTCTATTTTTTTTCCTTTTGGTCTACCCACATGAGTAATTATAATTATTTTTGCATTATGATTTAAAAGATGTGAAATAGTAGGAATTACTTTCTTAATTCTGGTGTCATCTAAAACTTTGTCATTTTTAAGAGGTACGTTAAGATCAACTCTAAGTAAGACTATTTTTTGATTTAAATCTTCCAGATCTTTTATTTTTTTCATTAAGAAATTTTTTGAAGATATTTAGCAAGATCACACATTCTATTTGAAAAACCCCATTCATTGTCATACCAAGCAGAAATTTTACCCATTTTTTCACCAACAACGCTCGTAAGTGAACTATCCACTATTGCTGATGAAGAATTATGATTAAAGTCAATAGATACTAATTTTTCATCTGTTATCTCTAAAATCCCTTTTAATTTTTTTTTACTTGCATTTCTAAATGCATTATTTATCAAGTTTTCGCTCAATTTTTTATTTGCATTAAATACCAATTCTATCAAAGATACATTTGGAGTGGGCACTCTCATTGCAACACCTCCAAGTTTACCTTTAAGAGAAGGAATAATTTCAGCTATAGCTTTCGAAGCGCCAGTTGATGTAGGGACTATGGATTGGCTAGCTGATCTTGCTCTTCGAGGATCTTTATGTGAATTATCAAGAATTCTTTGGTCGCTTGTAAATGCATGAATCGTTGTCATAAATCCATTTTTTATTTCAAAATTCTTGTGTAGAACATCTACTACTGGAGCTAGACAATTAGTAGTACATGAAGCTGCAGAAATAATTTTATCATTTTTGTTAATTTTTTTTTCATTTACTCCAAAAACTATAGTTTTGTCTGCATTTTTACAAGGCGCAGATACTATTACTTTTTTTGCGCCATTTTTTATATGATCTAAAACTTTATCTTTTGAATTAAATTTTCCAGTACACTCGAAAACAATATCAACGCCGTATTTACTCCATTTTATATTTTCAATATTAGTCTCCTGAGAATAAGAAATTTTACTCTTATTAATTATTAACTGATTTTTTGAAATGTTAATCTTAGCATTCAAAGAACCATGAATAGAATCGTATTTAATTAACGAAGAAACTACCTCGGGCCCAGCTCTATTATTTATATGTTTGATCTCAAAGTTTTTATTATTTTTTTCAATTATTGAACGTAGGACTAATCTTCCGATTCTACCCATTCCATTAATTCCAATCTTGATTTTCATTTCTTAAGTAATTTTTTTATTTCTTTGAATATATTATCGCTAGTTAAGCCAAAGTGCTTATAAATATCTTTATATGGTGCACTTTTACCGAAATCATCAATACCAAATTTTTTACCATTTTTTTTAATATATTTATCCCAATTATTTGTAGTAGAAGCCTCTATAGATACTTTATATTTTGTTTCATTCATAATCTTTTTTTTGTATGAATTTTTTTGAAGATCAAAAATTTCTTGGCATGGCATTGAGATTATTTTTGAATATATCTTATCTTTGGCCAATTTATGGCTAACCTCTAAAGCAATTCCTACCTCAGATCCACTAGCTAAAATTGTTAAATTAATCTTTCCTTTTGTCCTTGAGACTTCATAAGCTCCATAAGAACTTTTATTTAAAACTGAGTATTTATCTCTTACCGGCTTTAAATTTTGTCTTGTAAGAGACAAAACACTTGGTGTTTTTGAATTTCTTAAGGCTAACTCCCAACATTCAATTGTCTCAACTCTATCTGCAGGTCTAAAAATATTTAAATTAGGTATAGATCTTAAACCAGAAAGTTGTTCTATAGGTTGGTGAGTTGGTCCATCTTCTCCAAGTCCAATGGAGTCGTGCGTCATTACATAAATAACTCTCTGTTTCATAATTGCTGATAATCTTATTGATGGTTTACAATAATCAGAAAAAATTAAAAAAGTACCTCCATAGGGTATTAATTTACTATGAAGTGAAAGACCGTTCATTATACCGCACATCGCATGTTCTCTCACGCCATAGTGTATATAATTTCCACCAAATTGACCCGGTTTAAGTATATTTTGAAATTTTGTTTTGGTATTATTTGAGCCCGCAAGATCAGCAGATCCACCAATGAGTACTCTATTATTTTTTGTAATTGCATTCAAAGCTAATTCAGATGATTTTCTTGTAGCAAGATCTTTTGGATTTTTTAAAGCATCAATTTTTTCTTTTTTTAAATTATTAATAAATTTAGT
>CAZBRW010000052.1:2551-4939 GCA_964494555.1 uncultured Candidatus Pelagibacter sp.
TAATTATCAGAAACAGATAAACTTGTTGGACCATCAATTGATATTGAGTTGTTGTCAAATAGCATAACAAGATTTTTTAACTTCAAATGACCTGCTAAACTCATAGACTCGTGACTTATACCTTCCATCAAACAACCATCCCCTGCTAGTACATATGTCTTATGATTAATTACTTTTTTTCCTAAACTATTTTTTAATATTTCTTCTGCTATTGCGAAACCTACTGCGTTTGCAATACCTTGACCTAGAGGTCCAGTCGTCGTTTCTATACCTGTATTTGGATGATATTCAGGATGACCTGCACAGATACTATTTAATTTTCTAAAATTTTTAATAGCATTAATTGAAACACTTTTATAACCAGTTAAATATAAAAGTGAGTATAAAAGCATTGATCCATGACCAGCAGACAAAACGAATCTATCTCTATTTATCCAACTAGGATTTTCAGGGTTAAATTTAAGGAAATCTTTAAATAAAATTGTTGCAACGTCAGCCATCCCCATAGGCATTCCTGGATGGCCAGAATTGGCTTTTTGGACTGCATCTATAGACAAAAACCTTATTGCATTTGCTAATTCTTTATTTTTTATGCTCAAATATTATCCTATCTAGACTATGAAGACTCAATTTAATAATATGAATTTATATATGAAAAATGTTTTCGAAAAAGAAAAAAAATTAATAGAAGCACTAGAAAAGTTAGATAGTATTAAAATTGGAAACTCAAATTCAATGGAAGAAATAGAAACATTAGAAAATCAAAAAAATCAATTAGAAATTGAAAAAAATGAAATAGAAAACAAATATTTGAGTCTAAAGGAAGAATACTCAAAAATTAAAACAAAACTTGAACATGTTAGCCAACAAAAACAAGAGGAAGTAAAAAAAGAAACTGATCTATCAAAAAAAATTGATGAATTAAATCAAGAAACAGATAGTTTATTAGATGAAATAGACAAATGGCAAATGTAAATATAAAATTTAATGGTAAAGATTTTCTTTTATCATGTGAAGATGGGCAAGAAGAACATTTATTTGAGTTAGCTGAACATTTAAATAAAAGATTTACAGAACTTAAAACATCTCTTGGAAATATAGGTGAGAACAAGCTACTTATAATAAGTTCAATATCGATAATGGACGAGTATTTTGAGACCCAAAAAAAAATTGATGAACAAAAAAAAGAACTAGAAAATTTAAAAAGCAAGTTTAAAGAATTAAAAAAACTAGTCTATGATTACAAAGACCAAAAAGATGGACAAATTTCTAATTTACAAAATTTACAAACAAACCTTAAGGAAGAAATTGATAAAAGTTATTTAGAGTATGAAAACACACTAGAACGGGCTACCTCTAAGATTGAAAATTTCTTAAAAAAGACTAATAAAGATTCTTCAGTTCAATAATTAATGTGACAAAAATAAATTTAAGAAAAAAAATTTTAAAATTAAGAAAGTCCAAATACAATGAAAATTTTTCTATTAATTTATCAAACATATATAAAATTTTTAAAAAACATAAAATTAACAAACCTTCCATAGGTGGGTATATAGATGTTAATTATGAAATGAATTGCACTAAAGTTTTAAAAAAACTAGAAAGAAAAAAATTTAATATATCACTACCAATAATTAAGAAAAATAGGCAAATGAATTTCTCTAGGTGGTCATTTAATGCCCCCCTTGTAATAAATTCATTTGGAATTCCTGAACCGAAAAATAATAAAACTATTTTTCCAGATGTCTTGCTAGTTCCTTTAGTTGCGTTTGATAAAGATAAGTACAGAATTGGTTATGGGGGTGGATATTACGATAGATATATAGAAAAAGTAAAAAAAAAGAAAAAGTTAATTACAATAGGATTTGCTTTTTCTTTTCAGAAAATTAACAAAGTGCCTAAAAATAAATATGATAAAAAACTTGACTATATAATAACGGAGAAAGCATTAATTTAATGAAAATTCTTTTTTTAGGAGATATTGTTGGAGCTACAGGATGTGGTTCAGTAAAAAAAAATTTAAATAAAATAATTTCTGAAAAAAAAATAGATTTTGTTGTGGTAAATGGAGAAAATGCTCACGAAACTGGAGTTGGTATTTCAGAGAATATAACTAATGAATTAATATCTTGTGGAGTAGATGTTATAACAACAGGCAATCATGTTTGGGATCAAAAAGAAACTTTAGAACACATAAAATATGAAAGAAGACTTTTAAGACCTTTTAATCTATTCGAAGATGCTCCAGGCTCAGGTTTTGAAATTTATAAATCAAAAAATAATTTTAAAGTTGGTGTTTTAAATTTAATGGGTAATGTTTATATGAAAAAATGTGATAATGTTTTTGAAAAATCTCAAAATTTTTTAGAAAATTTTAAATTAAAAAAA
>CAZBRW010000053.1:0-4890 GCA_964494555.1 uncultured Candidatus Pelagibacter sp.
CATTATCTTATTCCTTTTTTAATTTTAGGACTTGTCGGACTTCACATTTGGGCACTCCATGTACCTGGCAATAATAATCCTATAGGAATAGATTTAAAAAAACCTTCAAAAGATACAGTTCCGTTTCATCCATATATAGTAATAAAAGATTTGTTTGCTTTATTGATATTTTTAATAATTTTTGCTTTATTTGTATTTTATTCTCCAAATATTCTTGGACATGCAGACAACTATATAGAAGCCAATCCTATGGTTACTCCAGCTCATATTGTTCCAGAATGGTATTTACTACCTTTCTATGCAATTTTAAGATCTGTACCAGATAAACTTCTTGGAGTAATAGCAATGTTTTCTGCAATTTTTGTTTTAATAATCTTACCTTGGCTTGACACTTCTAAAGTTAGATCGACAATTTTTAGACCACTTTATAAACAATTCTATTGGTTCTTGATCGCCGATGTTTTAATTCTTGGTTATGTTGGAGCTATGCCAGCTGAAGGTATTTACTTATTAGTTGCTAGAATTGGAACTGCATACTATTTCATACATTTTTTAGTTATTTTACCAATTCTAGGACGAATGGAGAAGCCACTAGAAATACCTACAAGTATAACAGATCCAGTTTTAGGTGGATCCGTTCAACAGTCGTTTGCAAAAACTGATAAAGAAAAAATATGAAAATTAGTTTGAAGGATGTTTTCTCTTTTATTGCAATTTTATCATTAATTACAAATTTATCTGCCGCTGAACAAGCCGCTAAACCATTAAGCCCTGGTTGGAGCTTTAAGGGTTTTTTTGGTAAATTCGATAGAGCCTCTCTACAAAGAGGATATCAAGTATACTCGGAAGTATGCGCAGCATGTCATTCGATGAAATATTTAACCTATAGAAATTTAGCAGAACCCGGCGGTCCTGAATTTTCTGTAGAGCAAGCAAAAATTATAGCATCTAATTACGAAGTTACAGATGGACCAAACAGCGATGGAGAGATGTTTACAAGACCCGCAAGGTTATCAGATAATTTTGTTGGTACTTATCCTAATGAACAAGCTGCTACAGCTGCCAACGGCGGCGCTTACCCACCAGATATGTCAGTTTTAGTAAAAGCAAGAAAGGGTGGTGCAGATTATATCTACTCAGTTTTGCTTGGATATGATGAGCCTCCAACAGGCATGATGCTAGACGATGGTGTCTATTATAACACCTATATGGCTGGTAATAAAATTAAAATGTCTAATCCTCTATCAGAGGATTTAGTAGAATATATTGATGGAACAAAAGCTTCCAATGAACAGATGGCAAAAGATGTAACTACTTTTTTAGCTTGGGCTGCAGAACCTACTTTAGAGCAAAGGCACAAATTAGGTTTTAGAGCTTTGATTTACTTAATAATAATTACTGTATTAGTTTATTTCAGCATGAAAAGAATTTGGTCACGTATTGAAACGAAAGTTTAATATATCGCCATCTTTTACTATATACTCTTTTCCTTCTAATCTCATTTTTCCATTATTTTTAGAGTCTGCCCAACCTTTGTTGTTTATAAAATCTTCATATGAAATAGTTTCAGCTCTTATAAACCCTTTTTGAAAATCAGTATGAATAGTACCAGCTGCTTCAGGGGCTAAAGTACCTTTTTTAATTGTCCAAGCTCTTGACTCTTCAGGTCCAGATGTAAAAAATGTATTTAAATCTAAAAGTGAGTAACCTTTTTTAACCAAGTTATTAAGTCCAGTATCTTTTATTTTAATCATTTCCATATAATTTTTTCTTTCAGAAGTTTCTAGCTGATTTATTTGATTCTCTATATCAGCTGAAATAATAATTGTATTAGTTGATCCATATTTTGCAAAAAATTTTTCAGTATATGAGTTGCCATTGGAAATACTTCTTTCGTCAACATTGCAGACATACAATTTTGGTTTTATCGATAAAAGTCCACTTAGTTTAATTTGTTGGGGACTAAAAGAATCATGCAAATTATCAATATTTTTATCGTTATTTATTAAGCTATTCGCTGTTTCTAGTAATTTTATCTCATCTTCAGTAATGTTTTTTTTATTTTTCTTGTCTAATCTTTTTTGTATCGATTCTAAATCTGATAACTTCATTTCTGTTTCAACTATTTCAAGATCTCTTATTGGATTTATATCTGGATTGACGTTTTGAATATCATCGGACTCAAAACATCTTACCATATGAACAATTGTGTCAACCTCTCTTATATGAGATAAAAATTTATTCCCTAAACCCTCTCCTTTTGATGCTCCTTTTACTAAGCCAGCTATATCCACAAATGATATAGATGTATAAATTTTTTTTTTTGATTTAGATATCTCTGCCAAGTTATCCAGTCTGTCATCTTTAAGTGGAACCATGCCTACATTTGGATCTATTGTACAAAAAGGAAAATTTGCTGCCTGTGCCTTACTTGAATTTGTTAAGGCATTAAATAGTGTGGATTTACCAACATTCGGTAAACCAACTATACCACACTTAAAACCCATTTATTTATTATTTACAACACTAGAAAATAAATCTAACTTTTTGTCCAGCAAGATTGTCAAAGATTCTATAATATTTATTGTTAATTTACTTAATTCTTCTTCCTCATCTTCATTAAAATCATTAAGTACATGATCAGAAACAGAAATTTTTTTTTCAGGCTTTCCAATACCAACTCTTACTCTAGAATAATCTTTACCAATAAATTTGTCTATAGATGCAACACCGTTGTGTCCAGCACTAGAACCTCCAAATTTTGCTTTAATTTTTCCAACATCAACATCAAGATCATCATGAAAGACAATTACATCTTCTGCATCAATTTTAAAGTACTCTAATAACTCTCTGATACATATTCCAGAATTATTCATAAATGTTAGTGGTTTAATTGCATAAACTTTTCTGTCCCCTATATTTCCTGTGGTTAATAATCCTTTGAATTTTGGTTTTTGTTTTGAGAGAGAATATTTTTGATTAATTGCGTCAATAATTTTGAATCCAATGTTATGTCTATTATTTTGGCTATTTGGTGTTGGGTTTCCAAGCCCTACAAAGAGTAACATATTTAATGATTATTAATTTAAACTAAGCACAATAATTTTATTTTTTATCTCCGGAGGTTTTATTTTCCTCTTTTTTTTCACCATCTTTTGCTTTTTCTTCTCCAGCCGCTTTTGGATCTGATGATGCTTCACTAGTTCCTTCAGTACCCTCTGCGGCAGCCTCAGCACCTTCTGCAGTTCCTTCCTCAGCAGGTTTTTCTGGTTCTTTAACAATAGTAGGTGCGGCTACTGTAGCCACAACAAAGTCTCTACCTTGAATTGTAGGAGTTACATTTTCTGGCAGATTAATTGAAGAGATTTTTATGCTAGCACCAATATCTAAATTATCTAAATCAACCACTAGTTCTTTAGGAATATTTTCCGTAGGACATCTTAACTCCACTTTTCTTCTAACAATATTTAAAACTCCACCTCTTTTCAATCCTGGAGATTTTTCATTGTTAATGAACTTTACAGGAATTTCTAATATAATTTTTGAACCTTTTATTATCCTCACGAAATCTATATGAATCGGTTCATCGCTTACAGTATCAAATGCAATTTCTCTTGGTAAAACATTTTGTTCTTTTCCATCCAATTTTAGGGATAATACATTTGATAAAAAATTTTCTTTTTCAATCAAAAATTTAATTTCTTTTTTTGACAAAGATATTTTTTGATTTTGTTCTGTACCACCATAAACAATTGCTGGCACTTCCCCATTTTTTCTGAGTTGATCTACTTGTCCTTTAGTAGTGGTATTTCTTACTGTTGCTTCTATTGAATTCATAAAGAAAGGTTTTTTATCTTATGAATCCAAATTTTACAAGAGTTATTTAAATAGATCTGATACCGATGTAGAGTTAGAAATTCTTTTAATTGCCTCTCCTACTAAATTTGAAATTGTTAATACCTCTATATTTTTAGCTTTTTTTACTTTATTTACATTATCTATCGTATCAGTGATAACTAAATTTTTGATTTTTGATTTCTTAATTTTTTCTATAGCATCGCCACTCAACACTCCATGAGTAACATAAACATGCACTTCTTGAGCGCCTCTTTCCATAAGTGCTTTTGCCGAATTTACAATTGTTCCACCAGAGTCAATTATATCATCTACAATCAGACAAACTTTACCTTTAACATTTCCAATTATATTCATAACCTCAGATTTTCCTGGAGCTGCTCTTCTTTTATCCACTATAGCTAATCCAGCATTTAACATTTTGCCCAATGCTCTTGCTCTAGCTGTTCCCCCTACATCTGGCGCAACACATATAACATTTTTTTTCTTAATTTTTTTTCTGGCATGTCTTGCAAAAATTGGAGTAGCAAATAAGTTATCTACGGGTATATCAAAAAATCCTTGTATCTGTCCTGAGTGAAGATCTACCGTTACAATTCTGTCGGCTCCAGCTTTAGTTATAAGGTTAGAAACTAATTTTGCCGATATCGATGTTCTTGGCACAACTTTTCTATCTTGTCTTGCATAGCCAAAATAGGGAATCACAGCAGTAATATTTTTAGCCGAAGATCTTTTCAATGCATCTATGCATAGCAAAAGTTCCATTAAATTATCATTTGCTGGTGATGAGACAGACTGAATTATAAATATACTATTACCTCTTATATTTTCATTAATCTCGATATAAATCTCTCCATCTGAAAATTTTCTTATACTTGAATTAACTAGTCTATTTTTTAGGAACTTAGATATTTTTTGACTAAGATTTTTGTTACTATTTCCAGTAAGCAATTTCATTGGGATAATCTAATTAATCATAATTATTGAAATATTTCTACCATAATCATTTTCTTTTTTATGTATAGATCTTCTTGC
>CAZBRW010000054.1:0-4722 GCA_964494555.1 uncultured Candidatus Pelagibacter sp.
GTTGTAAATAATGTACTTTTAAATACAGCAAAAATTACTGAAATTTTCTATCCAGATTCTGTATTAGATCATTTTGATTCTACAGTAAAAGAAATCTCAAAATCATCCTATAAAAAAAAAGTTAAATATGGAAGTAACGTTCTAATAGGTAAAAATGTTAAAATTGGCAAAAATTGTTCAATAGGTCATAATACAATTATTGAAAAGAACGTTATAATTGGGCATAGTTGCTCAGTAGGCTCTAATGTAATAATTAGAAATTCAATAATTAAAAATAATGTAAATATTTTAGATAATTGCGTTTTAGGAAAAAAAGGGTTTGGTTTTTTTCCTGATCAAAATAATAATTTTAGATATCCTCAAATTGGTATTGTAATAATTAATGATAATTCTGAAATTGGCTGCGCTACCACTATAGATAGAGGCTCAATGTCAAATACAATAATTGGAAAAAATACTTATTTAGATAATCAAATTCATATTGCTCATAATGTTAAAATTGGTGATAATTGTATTATTGCTGGTCAAGTAGGATTTGCAGGAAGTTCAGTAATAGGAAATAATGTTATGATTGGAGGCCAAGCAGGAATTTCTGGTCATTTAAATATTGGAAATAAAGTTCAAATTGCTGGTGGTAGTGGAGTTATAAAAGACATACCAGATAATTCTAAGGTAATGGGTTATCCAGCAAAAGATTTAAAAAGTTTTATTAAGGAAAATCGATGATTCACAGAACTGCTATAGTTGATCCAAAAGCTAAATTAGCACTATCGGTAAAAATCGGACCTTATTGTGTTATTGGGCCAAATGTAGAGATTGATGAAAATGTAATTATTTACTCGCATGTAAATATTTCTGGTTTCACTAAAATTGGCAAAGGAAATAAGATTTATCCTTTTGCTTCAATAGGAAATGATCCTCAAGATTTAAAATACGATGGAGAGGATACTAAATTAAAGATTGGTAACAACAATAAATTTAGAGAATATGTTACAGTAAATCCAGGAACAGTAGGAGGTGGTGGTGTAACAAAGATTGGAGATAATTGTTTATTTATGATTTCATCACATATAGCGCACGATTGTGAAGTTGGTAATAATGTTATTATTGCAAATAATGTTCCTCTAGGAGGTCATGTGAAAATTGAGGATAATGTGGTTATTGGTGGAAACTCAGCTGTACAACAATTTACTAGAATAGGAAAAATGGCAATGATTGGTGGAATGACTGGTGTATTAAATGATGTAATACCTTACGGTCTATCGACAGGAAATAGAAATATTTTACAAGGTCTTAACTTAATTGGATTAAGAAGAGCAAAATTTGACAACAAAGATATTCTTGGCCTGAGTGAGGCATATAAAGAAATATTTGCAACGAAAAATTTAGCTGAAAATATAAAGAAACTAAACGGTGCGTTTATGGAAAATCAATTAGTAAAAAATGTAGTGGATTTTATTAATAAAGATAAAAAAAGATCTATTTGTAAACCATTTTCATAAAATGATTGGTTTAATTTTTGGAGATACAGATTTACCAAAGGCAATACTTAATAATATTAAAAAAAAAAAGATTAATTATATAATTATAGATTTATCTAAATATAAAAAATTTAAAAAAGATAATAATGTTCACTATATATCAATTGGTCAATTTGGAAAAATAATAAAAACTCTTAAACAAAATAAATGTAAAAAAGTTTTGTTAGCAGGCAAAATAATAAAACCAAAATTATCGTCATTAAGGTTAGATTTTAAAGGATTCTTTTATATAAAAAAAATTATCAAAGCATCAAAATTGGGTGACGCAGCAATAATAAGTGAAATAATAAAAATTCTCTCAAAGGATGGTATTAAAGTTATTAGTTCCACGACCTTTAATCCTGAATTATCATTAAAAAAGGGAAATTTTACAAATATTAAACCAAATGATTATGATAAAGATGATATTGCAAAAGGCATCTTACACTTATTTAAATTAAATAAATATAATCATACTCAAGGACTAGTAGTAAGAAATAACAAAGTTATTATTAAAGAAGGAATTAAAGGAACAAAAAAAATGATTCAATCTATTAAAAAAAATAAAAAAAGAAATGGAATTTTAATTAAATTTCCAAAAAAAAAACAAGATTTAAGAGTAGATCTACCAACAATTGGTTTAGACACATTTAAAGATTGTAAGAAATCAGGATTAAAAGGAATAGTTTTAAAAGCAAATCAAAATATTATAATGGATAAAAATAAATGTCTCAGATTTGCAAATAAAAATAGTATGTTTTTAAAGGTTATATGAAGAAAATATTTTTCATATTTATATTTTTTTTTTATTTCCCCAACTCATTTGCGAATGAAATAAAATTTGAAAAAATTCTGGGAAAACTTAATCAACCTTGGAGTTTATCTTTTATTGATGAAAAAAATATATTATTCACAGAAAAATCAGGTAAACTTTATCATTATAACTTAAGCAGCAAAAAAAAGATTGAGATAAATCACAACCTTTCGGTTTTAGAGGTAGGTCAAGGAGGTCTTCTAGATGTTCTTTATCACAATAACGATGTTTATGTATCATACTCGGAAAACAGAGGTAATTGGAGATCTAGTACATCTGTTGGAAAAGGTAAATTTAATATAAATAATATAAATTTTGAAAACATTTTTAGAGCCGAGCCACCCATTGATTCAGGGTACCACTTTGGATCAAGATTAGTTATAAGTGAACAGCATCTTTTTATAACTTCTGGTGAAAGAGGGCAGGGCATGATTGCTCAAGATCCAACAAAACACCCAGGCAGTATTATAAGAATTAACCTTGATGGTTCAGTTCCAAATGATAATCCTAGATATATAAATAAAAAAAAGTGGCTGCCAGAAATATTTCAAATAGGAGTTAGAAATCCCCAAGGAATGGCCCTATCTCCTTATGATAATAAAATATATTTAAGTAATCACGGAGCAAAAGGTGGTGACTGGTTTGGCACTGCTAATTATGGTGAAAATTACGGTTGGAAAATTTTAGGTTGGGGAGGAACTAACTATTCAGGCACTAAAATAGGTCCTAAGTGGAAACCAGGCTTTACAAAAGCTATAAAGTATTGGGTACCGTCAATAGCAGTAAGCGCAATAGCAATTTATAAGGGAAATGAATTTAAAGAGTGGAATGGTGACGCTCTTATTACATCTTTAAAAGATAAATCATTAAGAAAGATAAGGTTTGAGGGTAATAAATTAATTGATGAAAAAACTATTTTCAAAGGAAAAATTGGAAGAATTAGAGATATTAAAATACATAGAGAAACGGGCGAAATTTATATGTTGTCAGGTAATGGAGACCTTTGGAGAATGTATAAATGAAAAAAATTTTTATTTTAACTGGAGAGCCTTCAGGAGATAAATTGGCATCTAACGTAATTTCTAAACTCAAACAAAATCATTCAGATATTAAATTTTTAAGTGTAGGGGGATCCCATTTAAATTCACTTGGAATTAAATCAATATACGATCTTAAAGAGATAACTTATATTGGTTTTACAAGTGTTATCTTAAATATTTTTAAAATAAGAAATAAAATCAATGAAACTGTTAAAGAGATAATTGAATTTAATCCTGATATCTTATTAAGTGTAGATAGCCCTGATTTTACCCTAAGAGTAGCTGAAAAAGTTAAGAAAATTAATCCAAATATTAAAACAATTCATTATGTTGCCCCACAAGTATGGGCATGGAGAGAGGGTAGAGTAAAAAAATTTAAAAAGTTCCTAGACCATGTTCTCTTATTATTTAAATTTGAAAAAAAATATTTTGATAATGAAAAGATACCTAATACTTTTGTAGGTCACCCTTTATTAGAACGAGAGATAAAAAGCAAAATTGATTTATCAAATATTATAGCAAATGACAAAAAGATAATTTCACTTTTTTGTGGTAGCAGATCATCAGAAGTTAGCATACTGTTACCAATTTTGATTAGTTTCATTAAGATGATGAATAAAAAATTTGAAGACTTTATTTTTATTTTTCATGCTACAAATGAAAATAAAGATTTAATAAACTATAAAATTAATAACGAAAAATTTCATAATGTTGAGGTTATTTCCGATGAAGGTGTAAAAAGTCAGATTTTGCGCAAATCTGTTTTTGCAGTGTCAAAATCTGGAACAGTTTCTTTGGAAATTTGTAATGCTAAAGTTTCTTCTATAATTATTTATAAAATGAATTTTTTAAATTATATATTGGTTAAGTTATTAGTAAAAATTAAATATGCTAATATTATTAATATAATTAATGATAAAGAAATAATTCCTGAATTAATTCAAAATGAGTGTAACTCTAAAGAAATTTATAATTCAGTTATTTATTTTTTAAAAAATCCTAATTTGATGAAGCAACAAATAAGTGATTGTGAAAAAACTTTAAATGAGATTAGATCGAAAACTTCATCCTCAGAAGAGGTAACTAAAGTTTTAACCAAATATCTTATTAGTTAGTCTTTTTAAAACATCATTTTTATCTAAAGACAATATTATATCATATATTCCTGGCCCAAACTTTGAGCCAGTTAGTGCTATTCTCAGTGGCTGTCCAACACCCTTGAAATTTGTATTGTGCGATATTATGAGTCCATTCACTATTGTCTCTAAAATATCTCTTTTTGGCAGATCTATTTTTGATAATTGAGATCTAAAATCAGAAATTACTTTTTTTGCTTTATCATCAATTA
>CAZBRW010000055.1:0-4710 GCA_964494555.1 uncultured Candidatus Pelagibacter sp.
TATTTCAAACCAGCCAATTTGTGGCATTTGAATTATTCTTTTTTATTTGAATCTTGATTATTTGAGTCTTGATTTTCAGAAATATTTTTTAAATCAGAACTATCTGTAGAGTCAGATGCCATTCCTTTTTTAAAACTCTTAATACCTTTTGCAACATCGCCCATTAAACTTGAAATTTTACCTCTTCCAAATAACAATACGACTAAAATTACTACAATTGCAATTTGCCAAAAACCTATACTCATAAATATCTTATATCTCTAAATTTAAATTTTTTGTAACATATTTTCTAATTTTTATCATCTGATTTAAGTGTTCCACTTAACATATCATCAATATCTGAATAGATATTTTCCTTTTTTTCTTCCTGTTTTTCCTTATAAAATTTACCTGTACCGAAAATTGTTGAGTCAATTGCTGAATGATCAATTAAACCAGCGGTTCCTAATTCTTCAATATTTGGCAAATCAGATAATTTTTGTAGATTAAAGTGATTTAAAAATTCTTCTGTAGTGGCATACTGAATGGGTTTGCCAGGAACATCTTTTCTTCCTTGTGGTCTTACCCAATTTAGCTCCATAAGAATTTCCAAAGTATTGGTACCAAAAGCGACTCCACGGATATCCTCAATTTCAGCTCTGGTTACTGGTTGATGATAAACGATTATAGAAAGTGTTTCTATAGCAGCCTTAGAAAGTTTTTTTTCTACTGTTTTTTGTTGTGACATTAAACTAGATAAATTATCAGCAGTTCTAAAAGACCATCTTTTTGAAATACAAACTAAATTAATGCCTCTTTTAGAATAAAAAATTTGCAACCTGTCCAAAATTTTTTGTACATTAATATTTTTTTTTATTTTAGATTGTATGGTATCAATATCTAAAGGCTCAGCAGCAGCAAATAATATAGCCTCTACTTCTCTTTCACCATCAATTAAATTATTTGGAAAATTAACAATATTATTTTTTTTTAATTTATTCATTTATTTTTTTTATAAAAATTTCATCAAATAAGTTATTCTGTTTGATTATCACACTGCCTTCTTTAACCATTTCTAATGAACCAGCTAAAATACCAGCTCTACCGGACCGTCTCAATTTTTTAGTATTTTCAAAATTTTTTGGTATTAATTCTTTTATATTTTTCCAATTTGAAAGTTTATCTATAAAATCTTTTATTCTATGTATTCCGTCTTCAGTTGTAAAAACAGGCAATTTAGGAATGTTGATTTTTTGAAAATCTTTAGTCATAACAATTGTTGAATAAGTTTTTAAAATTTCAAATA
This sequence comes from uncultured Candidatus Pelagibacter sp., assembly GCA_964494555.1. Classification (GTDB taxonomy): domain Bacteria; phylum Pseudomonadota; class Alphaproteobacteria; order Pelagibacterales; family Pelagibacteraceae; genus Pelagibacter. The sequence goes on from CAZBRW010000055.1 coordinate 1,286, forward strand.
ACGAAAGTGTATATTTATAACTATTAATTGATCTTATAGATCCCTTCATACCTCTCAAAAAAACATCTTTGCCTAATCTTTTTTTTTTTAACATTTGATCTGATAACAGTCTAATTAATTCAAGTTTTTTAAGTTGTAATTTTAATTTTTCTGCCACTTCTAGAGCCTTAAATTCTTCTTCTTCACTTTCAGGTAGAAGCAATTTAGATTTAAGATAGGTTAACCAAGTAGCCATGAGTAAATATTCTGAGGCAAGTTCAAGATTTAAATTTTTTGCATTTTTAATAAATTCTATGAACTGATCTGCAAGTTTGGTAATTGATATTTTTTCTAGATTAACTTTCTGCGATTTGGCTAAATCTAATAATACATCTAAGGGACCATTAAAATTATTTAAGTTAACATTAAACGTATTTGAATCGCTCATATAATGACTAATAATATCTTATTATTTCTCTAAATTGTGATGTTTTTTTTAAAATAAAATTATCTACAATAGGTGAGTTTTTACCAACAGTTATCATTTCAGGAAGCTTTCCATTGCAGTGAAGCACCAAATTACAACCTGCTTTAAACGCTTTTATAGTGTTTACACTTAAAGTATATTTTAAAGCTTTCATTGATATATCGTCTGAAATTAATATATTTTTAAATCCAATTTTATTTCTGATCAAATTAATCATAATTTTTGAATGTGTAACCACATTTAATGGATCTTGTTTTTTGAAAATAATATGAGATGTCATAGCAAAAAGACTTTTGTTTTTTTTAAAAGGGAAAAAATCATTTTTAAGTAAATAGTCTGTCGATTTATTCACAACTGGCAACCTTTTATGACTGTCAACATTGGTAATGCCATGACCAGGAATATGTTTAATTATACAAGCAATATTATTTTTGTGAAATGAAGAAATACATATATTTCCAATTTTGCTTACTATCTTACTATTTCTAGAATATGAACGATCTCCAATAATGCTAGAAGATTGAAATCTTTTTAAATCTAAAACTGGTACAGTGTTAATGTTTAAACCTAACATTTTAAGAAGATATGAAATTTGATCAATGTAAATTTTATAATAAAGATTAAACTTATTTATATTTTTTTTATATAAATTTCCAAAATAACTTGCTGTAAAATTTGAGCTTTCAATAAAATTTCTTAACCTTGAAACACGTCCACCTTCTTCGTCAATTAAAATAGGGTATAAATTATCTTTAAATATTGACCTAATATTTTTAATTAAATTTTTAGTTTGATTGATATTTTTTATATTTCTCGAAAATAAGATAATACCCCAAGGCTTATATTTTTTTAGAAATTTAATTTCTTTCTTTTTTAATACAGCTCCACTTAACCCACAAATAAAAGCTCTATTATGACTCATTATTATAAATTAATTTCCAAAAGTGAAATTTTTCTTGTTTGGGGTTTTGATTTTTATCCACGTATTCAATTATGTTTTCTGTATCATTCATTAGGGTTTTTATCTTTTTTGATTGTTCGTCTATTTTAATTGAATGAGATTCTAAGGATCTAAAAGAATTTTTAATATTATCATCAGAATAATAATATTTAATAGTAAAAAATATAAAAGAAATAATAGTTACAATAAATAAAATATATTTTATTTCTTTAATCATTACATTTTATCAGGTGTACTAACACCAATTATCGACATGCCAGTTTTTACAACATTTGAAATTGCCTTTAGAAAAACTATTTTTTCGTCAGAAATTTTATTTTCTTTTGATAGAAATCTCTTACTTTCATCATCTTTGCCCATATTCCAATATGAGTGAAAGTCAGACGCAAGTTCATACAAATAAACAGGTATACGATGAGGTTCTAATCTATTAGTTGCTATATCTATACATTTTGGCCATTCAGATATTTTTTTTATAATTTTGATTTCATCTTTAGAATAATTAAAATTAAAATTATCAATTTTGACATTATTCTCTAATTTCAATTGAGCATTTCTGAATACAGACGAAATTCTTGTATAACAATATTGTACATAATAAAGAGGGTTATCTTTTGATTTTTCTTTAACTTTTGTAAAGTCAAAATCTATTTCAACATCACTGCTCCTACTTAGCATTATAAACCGAGTTGCGTCTTTTCCAACTTCATCAATTAAATCTTCTATAGTAATATAGTCACCTTTTCTTTTTGACATTTTAAATGGTTTGTTATCTTTAATTAATTTTACAAGCTGACTTACTTTACAAACGAGTTTATTCTTTTCTCCTGATAAGGCTTCTACGACAGATGTAATTCTTTTGATATATCCCGCGTGATCTGCTCCAAGTATATTTATCAATACATCAAATTTTCTCTCAACTTTATTATTATGATATGCTGTATCACTTGCAAAATATGTCCAACTCTTATCCTCTTTTTGAAGTGCCCTATCTTTGTCATCACCAAAATGAGTTGATTTAAATAATAATTGATTTCTTTCTACCCAGCTTGAGTTTTTTTCATTTTCAGGAGCTTTTATTTTCCCATTATAAACGAAATCCTTTTTTTTTAGTTTATCAATTACTTTCTCAACTTCTTGATTTTTAACTAAATCAGTTTCACTTATGAACTTATCGTGCGATATTCCTAAGTTTTTTAAATTTAATTTAATTAAATTAAGTGACTCTTTAACGGATAATTTTGTAAGTTCGGTGGAAATTTCCTTAAAATTATCAAAATTTAGGTTCTTATTTTTATTTATAATATTACTTGCAATATTGATTATATAATCGCCTGGGTACAAATCTTTATCATCCTTAGGAAATGGTTCGTTATAAAGTTTTTCTCTTATTCTGCAATATACGGATTTTGTAAAATATAAAATTTGATTACCATAATCATTTACATAATATTCCTTATTAACAACATGATTGTTGAATGATAGGAGATTTGATAAGACATCACCTAAAATGGCTCCTCTGCAATGCCCGACATGAAGTGGACCTGTAGGATTTGCTGAAACAAATTCCAATAAATAACTTTTGTTTTTGATATTATCTTTTTTTCCAAAATTTTTATCATTTATTAATTCTTTTAAAAAATTATTCCAAAAAGATAATTTAAACTTAATATTTATAAATCCAGGTTTAGCAAATGATATGTCTTGAATTTCACTAAAATCTTTTTTGAAAAGTGTAATTAAAATTTCGCTAATTTTATTGGGTGACATATTATTACTTTTTGCTAAAATCATTGCTACGTTAGTAGAAATGTCGCAATCAAGATGTTTGGGAGGTAAATCTACATTTGTTTTTTCAATATTATTAATGTTTTCGATTAATTTATTATGGTTAGCAGATTTTACTAATTTTGTTATTTTTGTTTGGTATAAATCAAATATATTCATTTATTTTTATTATATAGATTAATTGCATATCTGTCAGTCATACCAGAAATA
>CAZBRW010000056.1:0-4671 GCA_964494555.1 uncultured Candidatus Pelagibacter sp.
AATTTCTAATTTACATATATTGCAAGAATTATTAAAAAAAACTTTAACTGACATAGGTATTTTTGTTAATAAATTTTTCTGCTTCAGATAAAATTAACCTTTTTCTTTCTATTTTCATTTTATCAAAAACTCTAACCATCATTGACAATCTTGGATTTTTTATAAAAAAGGACCTATTTTTATTTATAAACCTCCAATATAAACCATCCATAGCGTTACACCAATCACCTTTTTTAAAATCCATCATTTTCATAAAATAACTTGAACCACATATATAAGGTTTGGTTGCAAATATTCCACCATCACTAAATAAACCCATGCCATAAACATTTGGGACCATGACCCAATCAGATGAGTCAACGAACATCTCCATAAACCATTTGTAGACATAAATAGGTTTCAACTCACACAAATTCATAATATTTGCTAAAATCATTAGCCGCTCTATATGATGTGACCAACCATTATCAAGTGCATTTTTAATTGCATAATCTAAAGGTGGCAAACCTGTATTTCCCTCATACCATGAATTTTTCATTTTTCTTTTCTGTTTAAAAAAATTACCTTTTTCCATTTCTTTATTATAACCTCTATATATTCCTCTCATAAATTCTCTCCAACCAATTACTTGTCTGACATAACCTTCTAAGGAATTTAATCTAATTTTATTTTTTTTGTGATGACTTAACAATCTATTAATTATAAATTCTGGAGTTATTAATCCAAGATTCATATATGGACTTAATGCACTATGAAATAATATATTATTTTTTTGATTTACGGCATCTTCATAATCTCCAAAAAAATTTGACTTTTCTTTAATAAAAAAATCTAAAAGTTTCAAAGCATCTTTATGTGTTGTGGCAAGCCAAAAATTTTTTGTATTTCCAGGGTGATTAGGAAATTTTTTTTCGATTACTTTTTTTAATAACTTTGTGTGATGAGTTTCATTAATTTTTGGAAATTTTGGTATAGAGATATTCTTTGGCAACTTATTTCTATTATCTTCGTCAAAGCTCCATTTTCCACCAGATGGTGAACCATTTTTTTCCATTAAAATGTTAAGTTTTTTTCTTGTTTCCTTATAGTATGTTGCCATAAATGGTTTTTTATTTTTTTTTAAATATTTATTAAATTCTTCCCTTGAATTTAAAAACATTGGAGTTTGAATAATATTCCATTTAATTTTAATGCTATTAAAAAATTTAGTTAATTTTTCTTCAAAAAATTTATCTTCAACCTCAAAGCTAGTTACTTCTTTAATTTTTTTTGAATTGATTATTTTTTTTAATTTTGCGGTATAATCACTATCAAATTCTTTATCTTCAATATTTGAGTATTCTATTTTAAGTTTATTTTTTTTTAATTCGTCTAAGTATGATCTCATAGAAGAAAGAAATAAAACCAATTTAAGTTTATGATGCTTCTCGTATGTGCAAAGATGCAAATCTTCCGCCATAAAGAATAGGTGATCATTTTTGTAGCGATTGATGTATTTTAGTGGAAATAATTGATTTCCAAGTATAAAAAATAACTTCATAGGTTTAATATAACTAAAAAAAAAATTATGTCAGGAAAATATATAATATTTGGTGCGACAGGTTCTATCGGTTCAAGCCTTGCTGAAATGCTATCAAAAGATAAATCTGATATTCATTTAGTTGCAAGAAATCAAAATGAAGTTGAGCCAATTGCCGAAAAGCTTAACTGCAGTTTTACTGTTGCTGATGTTTTAAAAGATGGATTTATTGATAAAATAAAATCGGATATAACAGAGGCAAAAGGTATTGCTTATTGTATTGGATCAATTGATTTAAAACCTCTAAAATTATCAAAAGAAGAAGATTTCAATAAATGTATGAAGCTTAATTTGTATTCTGCTGTTGAAGCAATAAAAGGTTTTCAAGAAAGTTTAAAAAAAAACAAAGGTTCAATTGTTCTTTTTTCTACTGCAGCTGTTCACAGAGGTTTTACTAACCATTCGATAATTGCATCTGCAAAAGCTGCGGTCGAGGGACTCACAATAAGTTTGGCTGCTGAATTTGCTCCAAATATAAGAGTTAACTGTATTGCACCAAGTTTAACAAAATCTAAAATTGCACAACCAATGTTAAAAAATTCTGCAATTGTAGACAGCATTGCAAAGGCCCACCCTTTAAAAAGAATTGGTGAAGGCTATGACTCTGCATCTTTGGCAAAATTCTTGATTTCTGAGGACAGCTCATGGATTACCGGACAAGTTATTGCTGTTGATGGTGGTCGTTCAAGATTAGCGTAAAATATCTTGAAGCTTTTCTAACTGGCCTATTTTAAATATTATAGCATCATTAGGATGATAACCATACAGATTAGATGAATTTTTAAATCTTTTTCCAGGTTCCATAATGGGTTCTAAAGATAATACAACTGTTCCCCAGTGCATTCCTAAAACTTTTTTACTTTTTAAATCCTGACCAATTTTTAAGGCTTCCTCAGGATTAGTATGATAAATTGATTTATCTTTTTTTGGAGCCATAGGATAAAAATTATAAGCTCCAATATTTATAAAGCTTAAATCGATCGGTCCATATTTTTTTCCAAGTTCCTTATAAATTTCTCCGTAACCAGTATCACATGCAAAAAAAAATTTTTTATCTTTATATTCAATTAAAAAACTTCCCCATAAGGTTTTATTTGTATCCCAAAGACTTCTTTTTGACCAATGTACTGCTGGAAGAAATGTTATTTTGATATCATTGATTTTTATTTCTTCATGCCAATCTAGTTCATTGACATCATTAAAACCGTTTTTTCTGAAGTATTTTCCAAGTTTTAATGCTGTTACGACTTTAGTTTTTTTATTAGGAAATCTTTGTATTGTTCTCGTGCTTAAATGATCGTAATGATTATGTGTTAAAAGAAATAAATCAACATTTGGCAATTCATTAATGTTTATTGCTGGATCTACAAACCTCTTTGGTCCAAATATTAAAGGTCCCATATTTTTTTCAAATACTGGGTCTGTAATGATTGTAGTATCCCCTAATTTAATTAAAAATGTTGCATGACCAATCCAAAATATATAGTCGTTATTTTTATTATCTAATAACGATTTAATTACTTTACCTTTTTCAACAACATGATCTTTTGGAACAAGCATATCTAATTTCTTTTTTTCTTCATTAAATATTTTGTAGCTCCAATTAAACTTCATATCTCTAACTGGAGATCCTTCTGGATTCCTAAATGTTCCATCAGGCAAATGATGGTAAGGTAAATTTTTCATAGCAATAGAATTTGCACTATAAATTGAAAACAAAATCAAAAAAATTATTAATTTTGACACGTATATTTCTTATTTTGTTTGGGATCTTTTAAAACACTCAATAGTATTTTTTAATAAACAAGCAATTGTCATAGGCCCTACACCACCAGGAACTGGTGTAATAGCCCTTGCAACCTTAGAAACTTCATCAAAAGCCACATCACCAACAATTCCATTTTCAGTTTTGTTTATTCCTACATCAATTACTATTGCATCTTTTTTAACCCAATCCTCTTTTACTAACTCTGGTATACCAACTGCAGCTACTATTATATCTCCCTTTAAACATTCTGATTTAAGATCCTTTGTTTTTGAGTGAGTAATAGTTACTGTGCAATTTTCTTTTAGCAGGAGTTGAGCCATTGGTTTTCCATTCAAATTTGATCTACCAACAATTACTGCTTTTTTCCCATTTAAATTTGGCTCTATTTTTTTTATTAATAGATAACATCCCAGAGGTGTGCATGGTATTGAGCTTTCATATCCTGAAGATAAATTTCCAACATTCATAGGGTGAAATCCATCAACATCTTTGCTTGGAAGTATTGCCTCAATAACCTTTCTTTTATTAATATGCTTTGGTAGAGGAAGTTGTACCAAAATACCTGATACTGCCTCATCTTTATTGAGTTCATTAATTTTATCTAAAACAGTTTTTTCATCAATAGTATCTGGGTACCTAATTACCTCTGACTTTAATCCAACCTCATTGGCTGACTTTTCTTTGTTTTTTACATAAATTTTACTCGGGGCTAACTCGCCTATTAGTATAACGGTTAAACCAGGAATCCTGTTATATTTTTGTTTCAGGTTTGATACTTCTTTCTTTAATTTTTGTCTTAAATCAGAAGCTTCTTTTTTTCCATCAATCAGGATCATAATTAAATTAAAAAATTAGTGGTGCCACATAAATCTTCATACACATTTCTATGAACCATATCAATAAAAGAAGGATTATTGGAGAAATATCGAAAGCACCTAAATTAGGTAAAAAACTCCTTATATATTTTAAAATAGGATCAGTAAGTTTATATGTAAACTCTAAAATTGAATAAACAAATCTGTTTGAAGTATTTAGTACATTGAAAGCTACTAACCAACTGATAACTACATTAGCTATTACAACATATGTATAAAGTTTTAAAACTTGTAATGCTAAATAAAAAATAGCAATCATTTTTTCTCAACATAAATTGACTGACTGGGAAATGCAAAAGAGGCTTTATTTTTTTCAACAATTTTTTTTATACCTATAGCCAACCTTTCCTTAACTACTAACCACTCTTCCCATTCATTTGTTTTGGTAAAACAACGTACATACATATCTATTGAACTCTCAGCAAACTTATCTATTCTTACTGCATAAC
>CAZBRW010000057.1:0-4549 GCA_964494555.1 uncultured Candidatus Pelagibacter sp.
TATGGAGTAAAAGATTTAAATTCTGCAGCACAAGTATCTACTTTTTTATAAACTGGAAATACTTTAAGTGCTGATCTTTTGTACCTAACATTTTTTTCACTTGATTTTGTAAGTTCCGCAATTTTCTTGTCCGAAAATCCCATTGACTTAATTTTATTAAAATCTTCAAATTTTTTAGGTATTCCTTTAACCTCTATTCTTTTTTCTTCTTCTACAATTTCTTTCAGTTGTTCTAAAAACCATGGATCAATACCAGATAGTTTATGAATTTTTTTTAAAGTTATTTTTTTTCTAATAGCTTCAGCCACTAGAAGCAATTTATTTGGAATATTGACTTTAAGTTTTTTTTCTATTTGTTTTTTGTTTATTGTAAATATTCTATCTAATCCCGATAGTCCGATTTCTAAAGAAGACAATGCTTTTTGAAAAGATTCTTTAAAATTTCTTCCAATAGCCATTGCTTCACCTACTGACTTCATAGATGTTCCCAAAATAGCAGGAGATTGGGAAAATTTTTCAAAAGTGAATCTTGGGATTTTTGTTACAACATAATCAATTGTGGGCTCAAATGAGGCTGGAGTTATTTTTGTTATTTCATTTTTTAGTTCATCAAGAGTATACCCAATAGCTAATTTTGCAGCTATTTTTGCTATAGGAAATCCTGTGGCTTTTGAAGCCAAAGCAGAAGATCTTGAAACTCTTGGGTTCATTTCAATTATAACCATTCTTCCATTTTTAGGATTTATTGCGAACTGAACGTTCGATCCACCAGTTTCAACGCCAATTTTTCTTAAACATGCTATGGAGGCATTTCTCATTACTTGGTATTCTTTATCAGTCAGTGTTAAGGCTGGTGCTATTGTTACAGAGTCCCCAGTGTGAATACCCATTGGGTCTATATTTTCTATAGAGCAAATTATTATACAATTATCATTTTTATCCCGAACAACTTCCATCTCAAATTCTTTCCATCCTTCTAAGGATTCCTCAATTAAAACTTGTCTGACTGGAGACTCCTGCAATCCATTTTTTACTATTTTAAAAAAATCTTTTTTATTTTTTGCGATACCTCCACCTAGACCACCCAAAGTGAAAGCAGGTCTAATTATCGCTGGTAAGCCAATTTTATTTAGTGCTGATTTTGAATTTTTAAATTTATTAACGACTATTGATTTTGGAAGATCCAAACCTATTTCAAGCATATTTTTTCGAAATTTTTTTCTGTCTTCTGCATTTGCAATTGCTTTCGATTTTGCACCAATAAGTTCAATTTTGTATTTTTTTAAAATACCTTTCTTTTCAGCCTCCATTGCTAGATTAAGAGCGGTTTGCCCTCCCATAGTTGGTAATATTGCATCAGGATTTTCTTTTTTTATTATTTTCTCTAATATTTCTAAAGTTATTGGCTCTATATAAGTTTTATGAGCAACATTAGGGTCAGTCATAATTGTAGCTGGATTAGAATTAATTAAGATAACTTTATATCCTTCATCTTTTAGAGCTTTACAAGCTTGCGTTCCTGAGTAATCAAATTCACATGCTTGACCAATTACTATTGGCCCAGCCCCAACAACTAAAATTTTTTTAATATCTTTTCTTTTTGGCATTTTTATTCATACTGTTTATAAAATTTTCAAATAAGTAAACGCTATCTTGAGGACCTGGGTTAGATTCTGGATGGTACTGAACTGAAAATACAGGTTTATTTTTTAGTTTTATACCTTCAATGGAATCATCAAATAGCGACTTATGTGTAATTTGAATATTTTTTGGTAAATTTTCTTTGACTATTTCGAAACCATGATTTTGACTTGTGATTTCCACTTTGTTTTCAATAAGATTTTTAACTGGGTGATTTGCTCCTCTGTGTCCCAATTTCATTTTTTTTGTTTTTGCACCAAGTGCTAAACCTAATATTTGATGACCAAGGCAAATTCCAAAAATAGGCAAATTTTTTTTTATTAAATCCCTTATTATTGCAATCGCATATTTTCCCGTTGCAGCTGGATCACCTGGGCCGTTAGACAAAAAAATACCATTTGGTTTTAAACTTAATATTTCATTTATGCTGCTCTTGCACGAAACAACATTAACTTTGCAATTAAAATCAGAAAAATATCTTAAAATATTTTTTTTAATTCCGTAATCAATCGCAACCACATTGAATGATTTATTTTTATTTTTTTTATAGCCAACTGTTTTTTTCCAAGTTTTAAAACCACTCCATACATAATTTTGTTTAGTTGTAACTTTTTCTGCAAGGTCTAAATTTTTCAAACCACCCCATTTTGTTGCTAAATTTATCAATTTTTTAATATTAAATTTACCACTTTTAGAAAATGAGATTGTGCCTTTAGGAGCGCCTTTATCTCTAATAAAATTAGTTAAGCTTCTTGTATCCAACCCTGTTAAACCAACAATTTTATTTTTTCTTAGCCACTTATCTAAATTTATTAACGATCTATAGTTTGAAGGGTTAGTTATTTCTGAATTGAAAATTACCCCTTTGGTCCAAATTTTATCAGACTCATGGTCTTCATCATTAGCACCAACATTACCAATATGAGGAAATGTAAAATTTATTATTTGACTGGCATAAGAAGGGTCAGAAATAATTTCTTGATAACCAGTTAATGATGTATTGAAGCAAACCTCTCCAGTAGCAGTACCTTCATAACCAATGCCAATTCCTTTAAAAACGTTTTTGTTTTCAAGAACTAGAACGCCTGTATTAATCTTTAAGATTTTTGAGTTATTATTTTTATGTTTTTTCTTCAATTACAACTCATGAGTTAAAGGTTAATACAATAAAACCCTAATTCTAGCAACAAAACTAATGTGGAAAAATTAAAAAATTTTCTTTTGAAGAATTTTATCTTTCAAGTAGATTAAAAAAATGTCTTTAAGGGAAAAAATTGAAACCGACTATAAAAAAGCACTTAAATCAAAAGAGAAAAATAAAATATCAACTTATAGGTTAGTATTATCTGGTATTAAAGACTTAGATATCAACAATAGATCAGGTCCAAATAAAAAACAAACAGATGACGACGATATTAAAAAGCTTTTAAAAAAAATGGTTAAGCAAAGAAGCGAATCGATAGAAGTCTATAAAAAAGGAAATCGAAATGATCTATTGGAAATCGAAGAAAGTGAAATTGCTATTTTGTCAGAGTATTTACCTCAACAGCTAAATTATCAAGAAACCAAAAAAATATGTGAAGATATAATTCAAAAGTTAGGCGCATCATCTATAAAAGATATGGGGAAAATTATGGGAGAGCTAAAAAAAAATTATGCTGATGAATTAGATTTTTCAAAGACAGGAACAATATTGAAAGAAATTCTTAATAAATGAAATATCCAAAAGAATATCTAGAAGAAATTAAAACAAGACTTAAAGTGTCAACAGTTGTTTCAAAGTCTGTTAACTTAAAAAAACGTGGTAAAGAATTTGTAGGATTGTCACCTTTTAAAAACGAAAAAACACCCTCATTTACTGTCAACGACGAAAAAGGCTTTTATCATTGCTTTAGCACAAGTGAGCATGGCAACATTTTTGATTTTATAATGAAAACTCAAAACTTAAGATTTGGAGAGGCAGTAAAAGCTCTTGCGAACCTAGCAGGCATCAAACCCTATACTTTTTCAAAAGCTGACGAAGAAAGAGAAAAAAAATGGGAAGAATATTCTGAAATCTATAACAGATACATTCAATTTTATCATGATAGTATTTTAAAGGATGAAGATGCAAAGGATGCAAGGCAATATTTAAAAAGTAGAAATCTAACCAGAAATGAAGTTTCAAAATTTAAAATAGGTTATGTCGAAAAAAACCCAAATTATTATGAAAAACTAAAAAAACAATTCAGTGAAAAAACTTTAGAAGAAAGTGGATTGTTTTACTTTGATGATAAAAAAAAAATTTATATCGAGAGATTCAAAGAGAGAATTATTTTTCCAATAAATAATATTTCAGGTAAGCCAATTGCAATAGGTGGAAGAATACTTAAAGACAAAACCTATTCAGCAAAATATATTAACTCTCCTGAGACACTGTTCTTTAAAAAAGGATCAAATCTTTATAACTTAGATTATGTAAGAAAATTATCTAATAAAGTTGATTTTGTTTATCTAGTAGAAGGATATATGGATGTGGTTGGTTTATACAAGAATGGCATAGAGAATGCAGTTGCCAATCTAGGAACTTCTTTGACTGACAGACAAATATTAACTTTAAGTCAATTTTTTAATGAAATAGTTATTTGCTTTGATGGAGATAACAGTGGATACAAGGCAGCACTTAGAGCAGCTGAAAATTCAATTAAGGAACTCCAACCTGAAAAGAAAATTTCATTTCTCTTTTTACCAGATGGAGAAGATCCGGATAGCTTTGTTAATAAAAATAATAAAGATTATTTTTTTGAATTTACTAAAAAAAATAAAATTGAAATTCATAAATTTATATTTGAGCATTATTATAAACAAACTGAAGACGATCCATCATCGATGGCAATTTTTGAAAAGAAATTAAGAGAAATCGCAAACA
>CAZBRW010000058.1:0-2399 GCA_964494555.1 uncultured Candidatus Pelagibacter sp.
AACTTGTATTGAATTTTTTCTAATACAATACACAGGACCATTTGGTTGCAGTTGATTTATCATCTCATCAACTGATTTAAATTTTTGCATAATTTCCCCTAAAAAAAATTTAACAAAAAAAATCTGCGTAATAGTTACCCAAATTTTATATAAAATCAGCATTTATTGGATATATTAAGTAATGTAAAGTAAATTATGCTATTGAATTTACTTTAATAATACACATATAGAAGCCATGATCAGAGAACAAACAAACTTAAAAAATATAAGCGAATTTGACGATAAATCACTATTAATTGTTGATGATGACAATCCTTTTAGAGAAAGATTAGCAAGGGCTATGGAAAAGAAAGGATTTATGGTTGCGCAAGCTGAAGGTGTAAAAAAAGGCATTGAATCTGTCAAATCAAAAAAACCAGCTTTTGCGGTTGTTGACCTGAGGTTGAATGATGGAAATGGGCTTGAGGTAGTAAAAGAAATACAATTAACAAATTCAAATAGTAGAATCGTTATGTTGACTGGCTATGGAAATATTCCAACTGCAGTTGCAGCTATTAAGCAAGGTGCAATAGATTATCTAGCCAAACCAGCTGATGCAGATGATGTTGAAAAAGCTCTTTTGGCTGATCCTAATAAAAAAGCACCTCCTCCAGAAAACCCAATGTCTGCTGATAGAGTTAAGTGGGAACACATTCATAGAGTATTCGAGCTATGTAATAGAAACGTATCTGAGACAGCTAGAAGATTAAAAATGCACAGAAGAACCCTTCAAAGGATTTTATCAAAAAGATCTCCTAAATAAATTTTCTAATATTAATCAATTTTTTAGCTAAAAGTGTTAATATCAATATTTTAAATACCTCTGCTAATAAAAAAGGTTTTGCACCTATCTCAAAAATTGGCTTCTCCCAACCTATTAAATTTCCGAGCCAAAATAATCCTAAAATATAAATAACAGAAACAGACAAAATCAGTTTTATAAAAATAATAAAGATATTTTTATTTAAATTTAAATAACCAGACAGAAAAGTTGCAAATAAAAAACCTATTAAATAACCCATAGTTGGTCCAGTGAAATAAATTAATCCCACTCCTTGTTCTGGTGAATTAGAAAAAACAGGCAATCCAAGAATTCCTTCAATCAAGTATAGACCAACAGTTGCAACACCAATTTTGTAACCAAAAGATATTCCTAGTACAATCACTACAAAAGTTTGCATCGTCATTGGAACCGGATAAAAAGGTATTTTTATTTTTGCTGATACAGCAAGAAGAATTGTACCAAGAAAAGTTACTAAAAAATACTTTATTATTTTTTGTTGTTTAAGTAATTTAACATTTTCCATTTTTATACTTTACTACTTAATTAGGTTATTATCTACTCATTTGTAAGCTTAAAAAAAACATCTTCTAAGCTACCATCATCTGAAATAATATCAATTATTTCAATATTTTGTGATTGAATTAAATTGATGATCTTGTCTAACCTAATTTTACTCTTATCATAAGAAATCTTTAATTCTTTGTCTGTATTAGATAATATATTTAAGTCACTTAAATTACCTTTGTCTAAGACAATTTTTTTATTAATTAAAAAAGTAACTCGTTTAGACTGAATCTTATCAAGTAAATTTTTTGTACTGTCTAAAGCTACCAATTTGCCGTTATTGATTATTCCTATTCGATCACACATTTCTTCAGCCTCAATAAGATAGTGTGTTGTTAGAATTATAGTTACTCCTTGTTTATTAAGTAATCTCAAATTTTCCCATAAATATTTTCTTTGTTGAACGTCTACTCCAGCTGTAGGTTCGTCTAATATAATGATGGGTGGTTGATGAACTAATGCTTTTGCAACTAACAATCTTCTTTTCATTCCTCCAGATAGGCTTCTTGTATAACTATCTTCTTGTTCTTCAAGTGAAACTAATTTCAAAATCGTACTAGTAATTCGATCATCTTTTTTTACACCATATAGACCTGCTTGAAGATCTAAAAGCTTTCTTGGACTAAAAAAAGGATCTACGTTTGTTTCCTGAGGAACTATTCCTATAGATGCTTTGCATTGTCTTGGGTTTTTATCTAAATCAAATCCCCAAACATTTACTTTACCAGAAGTTTTTATACAAGTTCCTCCGAGAATATTAATAAATGTACTTTTTCCAGCTCCATTAGGACCTAGGAGGCCAAATATTTCTCCCTGTTTCACCTCCAAGTTTAAATTATCTAAAGCAAGAATAGATTTTGAACTTTTTTTTTTATAAATTTTACTTAAGTTTTTTGCAGATAAGACATAATTTTGATTCATAGGAAAATATACATTTATAACATTAGATTAAATTAAGATAACATTATTTTATGAGTAAAATAAAAAAAGATAGCCACTATTATCTAATTGA
>CAZBRW010000058.1:2499-4503 GCA_964494555.1 uncultured Candidatus Pelagibacter sp.
TCAGATGCACCTGATGATTTGATACCTCAATTTGAATATATTAGAAAATCTGTTCTAGCTTTTAACCTACCATCTATTGAGCTTTTAAATTATGAAGCTGATGATTTGATAGCAACATATTCAGATCAAATCATAGCCGATGGAGGCAAAGTAACAATTGTATCTTCAGATAAAGATTTAATGCAATTATATAAAAAAAATATCAGGATCTATGATCCTATGAAAAATAAATTTATAAATAATGAAGATATTGAAAAAAAATTTGGTGTTACACCTAGCAAAGTAATTGATGTTCAAGCTTTAGCAGGAGATTCAAGTGACAATGTTCCAGGTGTTCCAGGAATTGGTGTTAAAACAGCAGCTGAATTAATTAATAAATATGGAACACTTGAAAATTTATTAAAAAAAGCAAAAGAAATTAAACAAAACAAAAGAAGAGAAACAATTTTAGAAAATAAAGATAAAGCGACAATAAGTAAAAAACTCGTAACGTTAAAAAAAGATGTTCCTGTTAAAAACAAATTAGATGAGTTCTTATTAAAAGAAATTGATAAAAAAAAATTATATGATTTTTTAAGGGGCATGGAGTTTAATAGATTATTAAGTTCAGTTATTTCTACCTATGGAGAAATAGACTTTAAAAATAATTTTAGTGAAAAAAATAAGGAAAATCAAACAAAAATATCTGATAAAAATTATTTTTTAGTTGATAACGAAGAAGATATAAAAAAATGGTTAGACGAGGCAGAGGAAAATGGTGAGCTTGCAATTGACACAGAGACAACATCTGTTGATCCCCATCAAGCAAAATTAGTTGGAATTTCAATTTCTACAAAAATTGGAAAAGCTTGTTATATACCTATTAATCATGAGAATGGAAAAAATTTAAAAGAAGAAAATGTTCTTAAAATTATAAAGCCTACTCTTGAGGACAAAAGTATTAAAAAAATAGGGCAAAATATAAAATTTGATTATACAATATTTTTTCATAGAGGGATAAAAATGAATTCTCTAGAAGATACTATGCTCATGTCTTATGTTTTAGACGCTGGCAAAAATAGACATAATATGAATACTTTGTCTGAAATTCACTTAGGACATAACCCCATTACATTTAAAGACCTAGTCGGAACAGGAAAAAAGCAAATAAATTTTAGTCAAGTAGAAATTGAAAAAGCAAAAAAATATTCTGCAGAAGATGCAGATATAACTCTGAGACTATATAAATTATTTTTAAAAAATTTAAAATCTGAAAATTTAGTAAATATATATGAAATTTTTGAAAAACCTTTAATAAAAATATTAGCGCAAATGGAGATTAACGGTATTAAGGTAGATGAAAAATTTTTAAAAAAACTTTCTGATAAATTCCAAATTAAAATTGATTTATTGGAAAAAGAAATATTTAAAACCTCAAAAAAAAAATTTAATATAGCATCAACGAAGCAACTAGGTGAAATTATGTATAATGAGTTAAAAATTTCATCTCTTAAAAGAACTAAAAAAGGTAGTTTTGCCACTAGCGCTTCAGTTCTAGAGGATCTGGCCTTTAAGGGACATAGGCTTCCAAAACTAATATTAGAGTGGAGACAATTAACAAAACTAAAAAATACCTATTCTGACTCTTTACCTGAACATATAAATTTTAAAACAAAAAGAGTTCATACTTCTTTTTTATTAGCCGCTACAACAACTGGAAGGTTGGCATCTAGCGATCCAAATTTACAAAATATTCCAATTAAAACTGAAGATGGAAAAGAAATTAGAAGAGCGTTTATTGCTGAAAAAAATCATAAACTTATTTCAGCAGATTATAACCAAATTGAAATGAGAATACTGTCAGATTTAGCCGACGTTAAGGAATTAAAAAAAGCCTTCAAAAATAATGAGGATATTCACAGTCTAACAGCTAGCCAAGTTTTTAGCACGGAAATTAAAAAAGTAGACCCAGATATGAGAAGAAAAGCAAAAGCTATAAATTTTGGAATAATTTATGGAATTTCT
>CAZBRW010000059.1:0-4454 GCA_964494555.1 uncultured Candidatus Pelagibacter sp.
ACTATAGATAATCCTAATCCTGTTCCATTTTTTTTTGTTGTAAAGTAAGGTTTTACTAAATCATTGTATTTTTTATCTGAAAAACCAGTGCCATAATCAACAAATCGAATATCTATATAGTCGCTTCTTTGGTCTATTTCTACATTAATTATTTTATCAAAATTGCTAGTGTTTTCTAACTTTTCTTCGATACTTTCTATTGAATTTTTAATTATGTTGAAGAAAACTCTACCTAGTTGTTCATAGTCACACAAAAGAAATATTTTATCCCTTGTTTTAAAATTAATGCTGATTTTATCATTTACTTTTTTTAATAGATCAATATTTGAATTAAGAATTTTAACAATATCATTTTTTTTTAATAAAGGTTTAGGCATTCTTGCAAAGTCAGAAAATTCATTGACAAGATTTTCAATTTGTTTAATTTGATTATTAATTGTATCAAGATTTTTGTTATAATTTTCTTTTAAATCAGGATTAATATTTTTGATATATTTAGATTTTAGATTATCTATAACCAGTTGGATCGGAGTTAATGGGTTTTTAATTTCATGCGCAAGCTTACGTGCAACATTTTCCCATGCCTCATGTCTTTCTGATAGTAACAATTTATCTTGTTGATTTTTAAGCCTTTCGGTCATTAAATTAAAGGTTTGATTTAATAACTCTAATTCTCTATCAGTTTTGACCTCAGGAACCTTAGTGTCTAAATTTCCACTTCCAATTTTTATTGAAGCATTTATTAAATTATTTATCGATCTAAAAAATCTTGAAGAAAATCTTATTGCTAAGCTAACAGACAAAAATAACATTAATGAAACAATAATAAGATAAATTAAAGCGAAAGAAATTTTTATACCTGTTCGTTTATCTTCAACGGTATAATAAAAATTTAAAGCTTCTTGTGACTCTGTCAAATATTCAGAAATATCTTTTTCTAAATATTTAATCACATATAAATATGTATTTTTATATTTAGGTAATTTGATTAATGCAGCTGATTTATTTTCAAAAGCGTTTATGATTTTAAGTGGTCTATCATCTTTAAGGACCATTTTAATAGCTTGTTGTTCCGGTGGATTATAATTTTTAGGATTTTTTAAAGTTGATAGATATAATTTTCTATCATTATTAATTAAATGAATTTCATCTACATCTCTAACAATTTTTTGTGTGATTAAAAATTTTTTAAAATTGAGCGAATTTTCTTTATAGATATTATCTACTTTACTTATATCAAACGCTATTAGTAAAATATCAGCTTCTATTTTATTTTTAACATCATCTACATAATTTTTAGCAAGTTCATAAGAATTATTAACTGCTGTAGTAATTTTTTTATCAAAATATTTTTCTAAGGCAAATGAAAAAAGGAATAACGAAAAAATTGATATTAATATTGAAGGAATTAATGTAAATAGTGCAAAGAATGTAATATACTTTTTATTTGATTTTGATCCTTTGACGTCAATATCAGTTTTAATATTTTTTTTTATTTCTAAAAAGATAAATATAAAAAAGAATATTAACAATAATATGTTGGCTATTAGCAAATACTGAAGGTTCTCATTACTTAGTTTAATAAAACCTCTATCAATAAAAGTTAAAAATGTTAAAAAACCTACAAATAATGTGACAAGAAATATAAAAATAATAAATATATTTTTTTTGATAAATTCAATCATTATGTAATAAGTTCATAATCTAAAATATATATGAATATGAATAATTGCTTTATATTACTAGCTGCTGGACAAAGCAAAAGGTTTAAATCAAAAAAACCTAAGCAATACACTATTTATAAAGGTAAACCACTGTATCAACATTCAATTGATAAGGTTATTAAATCAGGACTTTTTAAATATATTATTTTAGTAGTAAATAACTTAAATAATATAAAGAAAAAAAATTCTAAAAATATAAAGATAATCACCGGCGGTAAAGAGAGATCGGATTCTTCATATTTAGCATTAAAATATATTAAAAAATTTAAAGTTGGTAATGTTTTGATACATGATGCAGCCAGACCAAACTTTTCTATTAGTTTAATAAAAAAAATACTTCGTGGTTTAAAAAAAAATAGAGCTGTGATTCCGTTTATAAATTCAACTGACTCTGCAAAATATAAACTTAAAAATAATATATATAATTTACTTAGAAAAAATACTTTACTTACACAGACACCACAGGGTTTTAAATATAAAGATCTATTTAAAATTGCACAAAATAAAAATAAAGTTCAAGATGAGTCGTCATTATTTATTGATCAAAATTTAAAAGTAAAATTTATTTTGGGTGAAAGAAATAATTTTAAGATAACTTTTAATCAAGATATAAATAATAATATTTCTTTTGGTATTGGTTTCGACATACATAGATTAGTACCCAAAAGAAAATTATATTTAGGAGGTTTAAAGGTAAAATCTAAATTAGGTACATTAGGTCATTCAGATGGAGATCCAGTATTACATGCTATAACAGATGCAATTCTTGGTGCATGTAAGATGGGAGATATAGGACAAAAATTTTCAGACAAAAGTAGAAAATTCAAAGATATAAGATCAACTGTTATTCTAAAAAAAGTAATTAATGAAATAAAACAAAAAAACTATTTTATTAATAATATAGATATAAATATAATTACCCAAAAACCAAAAATTTCAATTTATAAAAATAAAATGATTAAATTAATTGCAGATATCTGTGAAATAGAAAGAAACATGATAAATATAAAAGGGAAAACAACAGAAAAATTGGGTTTGATTGGAAAAGAAAAAGCAATTGCATGTGAAGTAATAACATCAGTTACTAAGTATGATTAAGAAAATTAATTTTTTGTTCGTTACTTTATTTGGTATTGGAAAATTGAAAAAAATACCAGGCAGCTATGCTTCATTAATAACTACAGTATTTTTATTTTTTTTATTTCATATTATAAATTTATCACCCGATATAATCTTAATTGGGATTTTAATTATATTCTTTGTTGCTCTTTATTCGGTAAATATTTTTATAAGAGATCTTGATAATAAAGATCCAAAAGAAGTTGTTATTGATGAATTTATTGGCCAATCTATTCCTATATGCTTATATGAAATCGCACATGATGAGGTTAAAGAAACCAATGAAGTTTTAACATTTTATTTCATAATGTTTATTCTATTTAGAGTCTTTGATATCATTAAACCCTACCCTGTTAGCTATTATGACAAAAACTTTAAAAATAGTTTTGGTGTTATTATGGACGATATTTGTGCTGGATTATATGTGGTTGGTGTTCTTGTTTTATACATGGTATTTACTACATGAAAAAACTTTCACAAATAGTTGTTAAATTATTAAAAAGCAAAAAATTAAAAATATCTTTTGCAGAATCTTGTACTGGTGGTTTACTTTCAAGTTCCATTACATCAATAAGTGGGTCTTCTAAAGTATTTACACTTGGGTTAATTACTTATTCAAATAAAGCAAAAATTAATGTTCTTAAAGTTCCAAAAAATATAATAATAAAACATGGTGCTGTAAGTTACGAAACGTGCTTATATATGGTTAAAAATTTATACAAAATCAGTAAAACTAATATTTCTGTATCTATTACTGGTATTGCGGGACCAAAAGGTGGAACAAAGAATAAACCAGTAGGTTTGGTATATATAGGTATTAAAAAAGCCAACATGACACTTATTAAAAAATGCCAATTTAAAAATAAAAAAAGAAATTATATTCAAAAAGCTACTGTAAATAGAGCTCTAAATTTAATTTTAAGCATTGCTAAATAGATCTTTAGCTCTTTTTTGAAAAGCGTCAGCAATTTTATCTAGGCCAAATTGAAATGATTTAGTCATAATAATATTTAAAAAGTCATTTTTTAACTCAAAATCAACATCGAAGGAAACTTCGGTAATTTTATTTTCCTCTTTAAAATGCCATTTGTTTTCTAAATGTTTTAGAGGTCCATCAAGATTAGTTACATAGATAGAGTCATTTTTTTTATTGAATTTAACGTCACTTTTATAAGTATCTTTAAAAGGACCTTTTCCAATTGTTAAATCTGCGATGATTAATATTAAATCTTCTTTTTCTTTTTTTTCATGAATTTTGGCGCCTAAACAGAATGGAACAAATTCAGGATATTTTTCTATATCAAGAACAAGATCTATCAGTTGTTTTTTTTTGCACTCGATTGATCTTTTAACAGATGCTTTGGGCATTAATTTGATTTATTCTATTTTTTTGAAGAAGTGCAAAATCTTCATCTGCGTGATATGATGACCTTGTCATCGGTGATGAAGCTACAAGTAAAAATCCTTTTTTTTTCGCTATTAATTCTAATTCTTTAAATTCGTCTGGGTGATAATATCTGCTCAATGGATAATGTTTAGAAGATGGTTGTAAATATTGACCAATAGTTAGAAAATCTACATTTGCAGATATTAAATCGTCCATTACTTGTA
>CAZBRW010000060.1:0-4452 GCA_964494555.1 uncultured Candidatus Pelagibacter sp.
TAATATTTCAAAAAAATCTTAAAAAAAATAAAACTGTAAAAGTCACAAATTTAATAAATAATAAATCAGTAATAGCTATTGTTGGATCTAATAGTAAATATCCTTCCTTTTACAATTCTGTAATAACAAAAAGAATAGCTGAAGAAATCAAACTTAATACAAATGAACCTTATGTTAAAATTCAAGAAATTAATAATGAAAATACTTTTATTGCTAAAAAATCTAAAATGTTTGAAGAGGAGAAAAAAGTGGCTAACACAGCACCAGTAACAGAAATAAAAATTAAATCTTTAAGACTAAGTCAACCTTCAACCAAAGTAGAAGAGATAAATTTACCATTTAATTATATAATAAAATTAGTAGATTTTTATTATAAAGACTCGGCGGAATCACTTATAAATAGACTAAAAGATGAAATATTTATTAAAAATGTAAAAATTAAAAAAATTTCTGACACTAAATATAGAGTTTATCTAGGTCCTTATACCGACATAATAGCACTGAAAAAAGCTTTTGATGATATATTAAAATTAGATTTTGAAAATATTGAAGTTATTAAATTATGAAAAAAAAATTAATTATAATTATTTATTTATCCTTATTATTTATTAATAATGCTTTAGCATCATTTGACATCAAAGCTAAAACCGCAATTCTTCAAGATTATTTATCTGGTAAAATTCTTTATGAAAAAGAAACAGATATGTCAATTTATCCAGCATCAATGACCAAAATAATGACATCAATTATAGCCTTTGATTTAATTCAAAAAGGTGACCTAAGTCTTGATGATAAATTTATCATATCTGAAAATGCATGGAGATTATCTACCTCGGGATATTCATCAATGTTTATAATGGTTGGTGATGAGGTATCTGTTGAAAACCTTCTAAAAGGCATAATTATAGCATCTGGTAATGATGCATGTGTAGCCCTTGCAGAAGGTATAGCTGGTTCAGAGGAGGAATTCGCAATAATAATGACTTCAATGGCAAAAGAAATAGGAATGGAAAATACAAATTTTAGCAATTCATCAGGGATTAACGATCCAGATAATTATTCTACAGTTAAAGATATTCTTTTAATGTCTGATTATTTAATAAGAAATTTTCCTGATTATTATGATTATTTTAAAGAATTAGAGTTTACATGGGATAGAACAGGTGGAGATCCAATCACACAAGGTAATAGAAATCCTTTGTTATATAAAAATATTGGTGCAGATGGAATAAAAACAGGCTATTTAGCTGTTGAAAAATATTCTCTTGCATCAAGTTTAAATAGAAACGGCAGACGTTTAATTGCAGTAGGCAGTGGATTTAATACCAAAAAATCAAGATCCAAAGAGTCACTTAAACTTTTAACATATGGACTTACAAATTTTGATACAGTTGAAATTGCAAAAAAAAATATTAATTTTTCCAAAGTAGATGTTTGGTTAGGCAAATCAAGTAATGTAGATGTATATTTAAAAGAGGATATTTATAAAACTATTCCTAAAGCAAAAAAAAAATATTTGAAATCTTTTATAAATTATATTGGCCCAATAGAGGCACCTATAAAAAAAGATCAAGTTTTAGCAAAATTAAAAATATATTATAAAGATGAATTATTAAGTGACCACAACCTTTATGCAGTATCTGAAATTAAAAAAGTAAATATTATATCAAGAATTTTAAGGTCTATAAATTATTTAATTTGGGGTGATGTCTAAATTTCCCATCATTGTCTTTGAAGGAATCGAGGGTTCTGGAAAAACTACACATATAAATTTTGTATATAAATATTTTAATAAAAAAAATAAAAAATTTATTAAATTTCGTGAACCTGGAGGATCTAAAAATTCTGAGAAAATTAGAAAAATATTATTAAATAAAAATTCTAATTTTAATAATAAAACAGACTTATTGCTGATGCTTGGATCAAGAAGTGAAAATATTGAAAAAATTATTAAAAAAAATTATAAAAAAAAAATAATTATTATTGATAGATTTACAGATTCTACTATAGCATATCAGCATTATGGCATGGGTATTGATATTAAAATAATAAAGAGTATTAATCATTTTTTATTAAATAAAATTTCACCTGATTTTACTTTTTTGAATGTTGTCAATAAGAAAAATTTGATCTCGAGATTGAAAAATAGAAAGAATAAAAATAGATACGATAATTTTAATTTTAAATTTTATAACAGAGTACAAAAAGGTTTTTTAAAACTTGTTAACAAAAAAAAATATATGATTATAGATTCTAATAAGCCGATATTATATAATAAGATGATGATATTAAAAAAAATTGACCAATTGATTAAATAATGCTTCCAGAGGAACAAATTAATTTATATGGTTATAAAAATGATCTAGATAAATTTTCTAATTTTTATAATAACGGATCATTACCAAAAAAAATTTTGCTTACTGGCAATGAGGGTATCGGTAAATGTACATTTGCTTATCATTTTATTAATATTATATTAAGCAAAAATACTGAAGACCAATATAATTTAGATAAAAACGTTATTAATATTAATTCAAAATCATTTAAGTTAGTTAAAAATAATTCTCATCCTAACTTTTTTAAAATTAGTCTAAATGATGAAAAAAATTCAATTGATATAACGCAAATTAGAGATATGATTCAATTTAGTCGTAAAACTAGTTTTGATAATAATGAAAAAATAATACTTATTGATAAAATTGAACATCTAAACTCAAATTCAGCAAACGCTTTATTGAAAATTTTAGAAGATCTTAATGATAAAATCATTTTTATTTTGATTCATTCAAAAGGTAAAAAAATCATCAAAACTATTAAATCTAGATGTATAGAGTTTACCTTATCTTTAAATAATGAATTTTTATCTAATATTATTAATAGTTTTTTTAAAAAGGAAGTATATGAATCTATAAATAACGAATTTAAAAAATATTATTTTTCTCCTAAGTTTTATATAGATTTCATTAATATTAGTAATGAATTTAAATTTGATTTTAAAAATAATGGAATTGAATCATTTTTAGAACTGTTAATAAATAATCAAATATACCTCAAAAAAAATTATTCACATATTGATTTTAAAATATTCATTGAATTATATTTTTATAATAAAACTTTATACTCAAAAAATATAAATTATGTAAATTATTTTTCATATTTTAATAATAGATATTCTGAATTTAAAAAATATAATTTGGATTTAGAGAGTTTTTTTATTGAACTAAATAGAAAAATTTTAAATGTCTAAGAATTATTATATCACTACACCTATATACTACCCTTCTGGTAAGCCCCACATGGGTCATGCATATTCAAGTATTATTGCAGATTTTTTCGCTAGGTTTAAAAGAATTCAAGGTGAAAATGTTTTTTTTCTAACTGGAACTGATGAACATGGACAAAAAATTCAAAGAGCTGCTGAGAAAGATGGAACTGATCCTTTAACTTTTTGTAATAAAATTAGTAAAAACTTCTACGATCTTACAAAAAAATTGAATCTTTCAAATGATGACTTTATAAGAACAACTGAAAAAAGACACAATGACTCTGTTACTCATCTTTGGAATATTCTAGAAAAAAAGGACCAAATATATCTTTCTAAATATTCAGGTTGGTATTCTGTATCTGATGAAGCATTCTATACTGAAGATGAAGTCGAGACTGTTGATGGTTATAAAATTTCAAAAAACTCAGGTTCTAAGGTTGAATGGGTAGAGGAGGAGTCATACTTTTTTAGATTGTCACAATGGCAAAAACCATTATTGAAATTCTATTCAGATAATAAAAATTTTATTTTACCTGAATCTAGACGAAATGAAGTTATTAGTTTTGTTGAAAATGGTCTTAATGATTTATCGGTAAGTAGAAAATCATTTTCTTGGGGTATTAAAGTTCCATCGAATAATAATCATGTTATATATGTCTGGCTAGATGCATTAACCAACTACTTAAGTGCATTAAACTATCCAAATGTTGATAATGTCAATTTTAAAAAATTTTGGCCTGCT
Organism: uncultured Candidatus Pelagibacter sp.; assembly: GCA_964494555.1. Classification (GTDB taxonomy): domain Bacteria; phylum Pseudomonadota; class Alphaproteobacteria; order Pelagibacterales; family Pelagibacteraceae; genus Pelagibacter. Next base: position 4,008 of record CAZBRW010000060.1, read on the forward strand.
TCTTTACACTTAATTGGAAAAGACATTTTAAGATTTCATGCTATCTATTGGCCTGCTTTTTTATTAGCAGCTGATATTAAGCCACCTTTAAAAGTTTATGGACATGGTTGGATCTTATCTGGTGAAAAAAAAATGTCAAAATCAAAAGGTAATATTTTAGACCCATTGGAAATAATTGATAAATATGGTCTTGACCCATTAAGATATTATCTTATTAAAGAAGTATCTTTTGGCAACGATGGTAATATCTCATTAGAAAAACTTGAAAATTGTATTAATAGTGACTTAGCAAACAATTACGGAAACTTATGTCAAAGAGTTATTTCATTCAATGAAAAAAATTTCGATCTTAAAGTACCTGATTGTAGTACTTTAAAAGAAGATGATTTTTTAGTTTTAGATAGCTTTAACCAGGAATACAGTAATATTATTGAATCAATAGACA
>CAZBRW010000061.1:0-1217 GCA_964494555.1 uncultured Candidatus Pelagibacter sp.
TGTCTATTTGGTTTGATCAAAATCCCTCAATATCAAAAATTATATTAACGAAAATTATTCAGGCAGCAGTTGCTAGAGACGTTGCTAGGAAGGCAAGAGAGAGCGTTAGAAGAAAAGGGGCTTTAGAATTAACTGGATTGCCAGGCAAACTTGCAGATTGTCAAAATTCGAAGCAGGATGGAACAGAATTGTTTATTGTTGAAGGTGATTCAGCTGGTGGGTCAGCCAAACAAGGAAGAAATAGAGAAATTCAAGCTGTATTGCCGCTAAGGGGTAAAATTTTGAATACATATATAGAACATAATGTTTCTAAAAAAAATGGAAATTCTAATGACTTAAGAACAAAAACACTGTCTAAAATGGTTTCGTCAAATGAAATTTTAACTTTAATTAATGCTTTAGGTCTTGATCCAAAAGATGAAAATATAGATTTAAAAGATCTAAGATATGGAAAAATTATTATTATGACAGACGCAGATGTTGATGGATCTCATATAAGAGCGCTGCTACTTACTTTTTTCAATAATAAACCGTTTAATAAATTAATAGAGGAGGGCCATGTATATTTAGCGCAACCTCCTTTATTTAAAATTAACAAAGGTTCAAAAAGTACTTATATAAAAGATGAAAAGGAATTAGAAAATTACATAATTAAAAATTCAAATGAAATTAAAAAATTAAAAAAAGGATCTAAAGAATATCAAGAAAAATACAATTTGGAGAAAAGTAAATTAAGTATTCAAAGATTTAAAGGTCTTGGCGAAATGAATCCAGATGAATTATGGAATACAACATTAAATCCAGACACAAGAAATCTATTACAGGTTAAATATTCAGAGAATATAAAGAAAGATAAAGACTTAATTCAAACTTTAATGGGTAACGACGTATCATCTAGAAAAAATTTTATAGTTGAAAATGCTATAAACGTCTCAAATTTAGATATATAAAGTGTTATGGATTTTGAACAATCCTCAAAATATCACTCATTAAATAAATTAATTTATATAAATCTTCGTTGGATTGCGATAATTGGGCAATTTTTAACAATTAACTCAGTTAAGTTTATTTTTAACTTTGAATTTAATTATATTATAGCAAATTTTGTAATAGCACTTGGTGTTTTAAGTAATTTATATTTAATGCATTTTTTTAAAAATAATTTACTTAACAGTAAAGCTGCATTTATTTTTTTAACAATAGATATTATTCAATTA
>CAZBRW010000061.1:1317-4335 GCA_964494555.1 uncultured Candidatus Pelagibacter sp.
ACAGGATTAGGACTTGGTATTTTTATTGGTAAGACTTTACTGGAAAAAAATTTTGCAAAACTTACCTGTAGAAATTCAGAAACTAGAGGTGGAGCTGAAATTAATATTACTTGGAAAAATAAAGAATTATCTAAAATTTAGTTAATTGTTTTTTTACTATTAAATAGTCCACTTAATTCCGAGATCATTACATCCCCAAGCTCTTGAACGTCAGAAATTTTAATAGCTTTTTGATAATATCTAGAGACATCATGACCAATCCCAATTGCTAGGATTTCAATATCTTTTTTATTTTCAATTAATTTTACAGTTTTTTTTAAGTGTTTTTCTAGAAAGTCTCCAGAATTTACTGAAAGAGTTGAGTCATCTACTGGGGCACCATCAGATATTATCATTAGTATTTTTCTTACTTCTTTCCTTTTTTTTAAACGGCTATAAGCCCATGTAATAGCCTCTCCATCAATATTTTCTTTAAGTATTCCCTCTTTAAGCATCAATCCTAGATTTTTCTTTGATTGTCTCCAATGTGTGTCAGCAGATTTATAAATAATATGCCGCAGATCATTTAGTCTACCTGGGTTTTTTATTTTACCGTTTTTATTCCAGTATTCTCTACTTTCTCCGCCCTTCCAATTTTTTGTTGTAAAACCTAGTATCTCAACTTTAACCGAACATCTTTCTAAAGTTCTAGACAATATATCTGCACAAATTGCTGCTATAGTTATTGGCCTTCCTCTCATTGATCCTGAATTATCTATTAATAAAGTTACAACTGTATCCTTAAAGTCTAAATCTTTTTCCTTTTTAAAAGAAAGAGAATTGTAGGGATCCATAATTATCCTTGGTAATTTTGCACTATCTAACAAACCCTCTTCCAAATCAAATTCCCATGACCTATTTTGTTTTGCAAGCAATTGTCTTTGAAGTTTATTAGCCAACTTAGTAATTAAATCTTGAAAACTAGTAAGCTGTTGGTCTAAGTTTTTTCTTAATTTAGAGATTTCATCTGCGGTTTCTAAAGCTTCGGCTTTTGCTATCTCATCATACTTCGTCGTAAATATTTTATAAGCATTGTCATTATTGTTTTTATTAAATTTTTGTATAATTTGCTCAGAGCTTTGTTGTTCTGAGTCCGTATCTACTAATTGTTCGTCCATTCTGAATTCATTGACATCATAATCAGCATCTATACCACTTTCTTCATGTTCTTGTTTATTCATATCTTGATCATTATCTGATTGACTTGAGTCATTTGAATTATTATTTTGATCTTCATTCTCTTGATTCTTTTCATGTGTTTCGTCTTCTTCATTTTCAAAAATTTCTATTTTTTGTAAAAGTTCAGAAAATTTTGAATTATAGATCTCTTGATTTGTAAGGTTTTTATTTAAAAAATCTTTGTGCTTTCCTAAAGTAGCTTCAAATTCTGTTTCCCAAAAACTTAACATTTTTTCGGTTAATTTACTTAATTTAATATTAAAAAAATTTTTTAGCATGTATAATTCAAAAGCCTCTGAAATATTTACATCATCTTTAGATTTTAATTGATCTTTTTTTTTAATTTTAATTCTTGAAGAGTAATTTTCTAGAATATTTTTTTGGATACCCTTCAAAATTTTTCCACCAATAAGTTCATATCTAATTTTTTCTGAAATCTCATAAAGATTTCTAAATGAATTTTTTTTTGGAAGATTTTTATTATATATACCAATGTTCGAAAACCTCCTCTTTAATGCTTCAGAGTCAGTTTCAGCTCTTAACTTAATAAAATCATCTTTAGTACTTAAATTGTCTAACTCAAAAAAATCATAATTTTTTGAATTTGCATTTTTCTTATTATGATCTTTTGTCTCAAAATCTTCAGAAATTACTTTTACAGTAGATATTAAAGCTTGTTTGAATTTTTCTTTGATATTTTTTTCTTTATCCATTTACATTTGTATATTAATCATTGATTCCGGCAAGTCTTCACCAAAACATCTTTGATAATATTCAGAAATTACATTCTTTTCAGTTTCATCACATTTATTCAAAAATGTAACTCTAAATGCATATCCAATATCTTTGAAAATTTCGTAATTTTCAGCCCAATGTAAAACTGTACGCGGACTCATTACAGTGGATATATCTCCAGCTATAAAACCTTTTCTAGTTAAAGAAGCAACTTTAATCATATTAGAAACTATTTCTTTTCCTTTAGAATTATTTAAGTTCTTATTTTTAGATAAAATAATTTCCATTTCTTTGTCTAGGGACAGATAATTTAAAGTAGTAACAATATTCCATCTATCCATTTGTGCCTGGTTAATTTGTTGTGTTCCTGTATAAAGTCCAGTAGTATCACCTAAACCTATAGTATTAGCTGTAGCAAATAATCTAAAATATTCATTTGGCTTAATCACTTTGTTTTTCTCAAGGAGTGTTAAACCACCTTCTGCTTCTAAAACTTTAGTCATCAAGAAAGCTACATCAGGTCTCATAGCATCATATTCATCAAAAATAAGAGCCACTGGATTTTGAATAGACCATGGGAGGACTCCCTCTTGGAATTCTGTAATTTGTTTTCCATCTTTGACGACAATAGCATCCTTACCAATAAGATCTATTCTGCTTATATGTGAGTCAAGGTTGACTCTTATACATGGCCAATTTAATCTAGCTGCAACTTGAGTAATATGAGTAGATTTTCCAGTACCATGATATCCATGTATGATAACCCTTTTATTAAAATTAAAACCACTTAAGATCGCAAGCGTTGTATCACGATCAAATTTATAATCTTTATCTATCTCTGGAACAAAATCATTTTTTTTTGAAAAAGCACTTACTTCCATATCTGTTTCTATGCCAAATGATTGTTTTACAGATAATCTTATGTCAGGTTGAATATTTAAATTGCTAATCATTTTTTATTTTTGTATGTTTTTTTTAATTGAGTGTAAGCCAAAGTTATTACTTTAAGTTTATCTTCAAATTTTTTATTTCCTAAATTCATATCAGGGTGAAATTTTTTCACAA
>CAZBRW010000062.1:0-1345 GCA_964494555.1 uncultured Candidatus Pelagibacter sp.
GTTGCCATATAATTGTAAACTTTTAGCATGTAGGCTCTTAAGCCTTCATCCATTACAACGCTTGTTTTTTGCGATTCTTTAACTTTATTTAAAATATTTTGCTTATTAAATTCCATAGCTTTTATATATAGTCTTTTACTATTTATTCAAGATAACATAAAAACTTAAAAAATATTTAATATTCAATGAATTATAGAAAATTAGGTAATACAGATATTAAAGTTAGCACAATTTGTCTCGGAACCATGACTTGGGGTGAACAGAATAACCAAGGCGAAGGGTTTGGTCAAATGGATTATGCCCTAGATCAGGGAGTTAATTTTTGGGATACTGCTGAAATATACTCTGTACCTCCGAAAAAAGAAACTTTTGGTCATACAGAAATTGTTATCGGTAATTGGTTTAAAAGATCAAAGAAAAGAGACAAAATTATTTTAGCATCAAAAGTTGCCGGGCCTGCAAGGAGCTACGTGAGAAACGGGGAAAATAGCTTTTCGGGTAAAAATTTGAAAGATGCGCTCGATGGAAGTCTAAAAAGATTACAAACCGACTATATTGATCTTTATCAACTTCATTGGCCTGAAAGAAATGTAAATAGTTTCGGAAAATTGGGATACAATCATAAAGAAGATGAAAAAGAATGGAATAGTTTTGAAAATACTCTTGAAAATTTAAAAAAATTTATAGACGAAGGAAAGATTAGACATATTGGGATATCAAATGAAACTCCTTGGGGAACTGCAAAATTTTTACAAATTTCAAAAGAAAAAAAACTTCCTAGAATGATGTCAATACAAAATCCTTACAATTTACTCAACAGAACATATGAAGTGGGACTTGCCGAAATTTCAATTAGGGATCAAATTGGTCTGCTAGCTTATTCTCCATTAGCAAGTGGATATCTTTCAGGCAAATACCGTAATAATCAATTGCCTAAAAATTCAAGAATTGAGAGAGATGGAGATTTTTGGACAAGATATGATAAACCAAATACTAATAAAGCAGTTGATTGTTATTTTGAAATATCTGAGAAATATAATTTAAATTTTGCTCAAATGTCGCTAAAATTTTGTGAAATACAAAAATTTGTAACCAGTGTCATCATAGGTGCTACTACAATGGAGCAGTTGAAAACTAATATAGAAAGTGTAAATGTTAAATTAAGTGAAGAAATTAAAAATGAAATTAATAATGTTCAAAAAATATATCCTAATCCATGCCCATAATTTATAAAATCAAAATAAAAATTTTAATAATTATTTTTACTTTTACTTCCTACGCAACTTGTGAAGAAATAAAAAAAATGGGAAAATTTAAAGATTGGGAAGTTTTGTCATTAACAAAT
>CAZBRW010000062.1:1445-4229 GCA_964494555.1 uncultured Candidatus Pelagibacter sp.
AAAATAGAAAAAAAAATTATCAAAAAAATGAAAAAAGCATCAAGAATAATGATCACAGGATATAATAAATCAGGGTCGCAAACTATTGATCATTATTCGTTAATGGGATTTACAAAAGCATATAATACTGCAAAAAAAAATTGTAGCTAATGAATAAACAGCCAACTTTTTCTTATTTGTGGCCAACACTTTTTGGTACCTTTTATAATCCAGAACACCAAAATATGAAAAAAGATTTATTAAAATTTTTTGAAGAGTACAAAAAGAAGAACCCATCTAGAATAAGTGGGGAAAATCATAAACTTTATGAGAGTAATTATGATTTACACTCACAGCAAGGAACTGCTTTTCAAACACTTTTAAAAAATTTTATTACTAAAGCTTTTTTTGAAATGTCAAAACAAGCCAATAAAGATTTTGCCATGTTATTTAAAAGTAAAGAAATGGGTGTAACTATTACCGACTCGTGGTTTATACACTATGAAAAAGGAGGATTTGTATTGCCTCATGCTCATGGCCAATGTAGCTGGTGCTGCGTTTATTACGTGCAGCTTGGTAAGGATGCAACCAAAACAAACGGCGGTACATATTTCCAAAAACCAATACCTAATAGAAATACTTTAGACTATGGTTCTTATTATAATAAATTTCTTCAAGCTCAATTTACACCCGAAGAAGGAAAAATGCTAATTTGGCCAAGCTATGTGATGCATGGTTCGTATCCTTACGAAGGTGCTGAAGATAGAATAATTGTATCTGCAAATGCTCAAGTTTCTGTAATGGAAAATGGCAAGCCAATCAAAACTCTTTAAATGAAAAAAAAGATTGTATTAGCTTATTCTGGGGGTTTAGATACATCTATAATTCTTAAATGGCTTCAAGAAAATTATAATGCTGAGGTAATAGCCTACACTGCAGATATTGGTCAAGATATAGATAAAAAAAAAATAATACATAATGCAAAAAAATTAGGAGTAAAAAAAGTAATAATACAGGATTTAAAAAATACTTTTGTTAAAGATTATGTTTATCCAATGATTAGAGGACACGCTTTATATGAAGGATCATATTTGTTAGGAACATCTATTGCCAGACCATTAATTGCAAAAGATCAGATAAGAGTTGCAAAAAAATTTAATGCCTATGCTGTTTCTCATGGGTCAACAGGGAAGGGAAATGATCAAGTTAGATTTGAACTTGGATATTATTACTTCGGACCTAAAATTAAAATAATTGCTCCCTGGAGAATTTGGAAATTGAAATCAAGAACAGATCTAATTAATTATGCAAAAAAACATGGTATCCCAATTCCAAGAGACAAAAAAGGTGGACAACCTTTTTCTGTAGATGATAATTTATTCCACACTTCTACTGAAGGAAAAGTTTTAGAAAACCCAATAAATTTAGCTCCAGAGTTTATTTTTCAAAGAACAACTCCTCCAGAAAAAGCGCCTAAAAAACCCAGTTTTATAACTATCAATTTTAAAAAGAGTGACCCTGTTGGATTAAATGGAAGAAAACTTTCTCCAGTAAAACTTTTAGAAAAATTAAACCAATTGGCAGGTAAGAACGGGATAGGAAGAGTAGATTTGGTTGAAAATAGATTTATTGGAATAAAGTCTAGAGGCGTCTATGAAACCCCGGGCGGTTCTTTGCTGCTCGTTGCACACAGAGCAATTGAGTCTGTTACATTAGACAAAGAAACTATGCACAAAAAAGACATGGTGATGCCAAAATATGCTGAACTTATTTATAATGGATATTGGCATTCAAAACAAAGGTTTAAGCTTCAAAAAATTATAGATAAAAAAAAAAATAAGGTAAATGGTTCAGTTAAGCTAAAACTTTACAAAGGAAATATTATAATTCAATCAAGAAAAACCTCAAGCAATGCTTACTCTATGAAAAAAGTTTCATTCGAGGAAAATAAAACTTTCAATAAATCAAATGTAGAAAGATTTATTAGTTTTCACAAAAAAAAACTAAGGTAAAAAAATTAGTTTTTATTTTAATCTCTAGGTTTACGTGGATCTGGGATTTTACTAAATGTATATCTAACCGTAGTTACAAATGCCCATCCTAAGGCCATTGTAGAGAAAAAAATAAAAATTGAAGTTAATATATCGCTTTCAACGAAAGATTTTAGATCTGTTCCATAATATATAATGTTCCAAAACAATATAAAAAACAGTTCATATAAAATAATAATTTTAAACATTGAGTAGTGTAAATATACAACCAAAAAATTATTTCAAACTAATAATTTTATCTATTGTCGCATTATTTAGTCCTAAGTCTATTATTTTTTTAATTAAGACTTGAGCATTTTTTTGAGCAATAAATGACATTTTTCCAGTTAAGCCTCCATTTTTTTCTCCAAAAAAAAGACCTTTTGCATATAGGACATACTTTTGAGGGTAAATTTTGTTTTCTCATTTAAGTTGATGTTTATTTTTTAAATATAAAAAAAATGCAACTATTTCATAAGTATAATGAAAGATCACAAATAAAGGTTTTGAAGAAAGTAATTTAAATAAAAAATTATATTTTGGGATATTAGACCAAATTATTAAAAAAGCCTTTGCACCTCCAACCACCTCTCCATTGTTTATCACATGAATTCTTCTCAAAAGTTCTTTTTGCGTTTTTGATGTGATTCTTAATGCTTCATCGTTATTAGTTATATCTATCCATTCTGAAATATTATTTGAAATTTTTTTATAATGATCAATTTCTAATTTACATATATTGCAAGAATTATTAAAAAAAACTTTAACTGACATA
>CAZBRW010000063.1:0-4185 GCA_964494555.1 uncultured Candidatus Pelagibacter sp.
TCTTAGAAGAGATATTACTAACTAAGAGCTACTTGTTTAGATGCAAATGGTTTAGTCTTAAAAGAAATAATCTAAACACCCATCAAAACATAGCTTTTTAAAGGATAATTGATATATGAATTTAGCTATTTGGGATATTGAGTCATCAAGCGCAAGCACTGATTTTGGAAGCATTATTGAAATTGGTGGAATATTAGTTGATGAAAATTTTAAAGAAAAAGACAGATTTAATTTTAGATGTAGATTGCCAGAAGGCGAAATACCACAAGCAATGGCATTAATTGTGAATAAAACAAGCATCAAACAATTAACTCAAGGAAATTTAAGTCACTATCAAATGCTTAGTGAAGTTGAAAAAACTTTCAAAAAATGGTCTCCATGTATATTTCTTGGATGGAGCAATATAGGATTTGATGATGAAATGATCAGGAAAGAATTTTTTAGAGGCATAAGGTATCCATACATTACAAATGCTTCACCTAATAAACGTCATGACGGGATTAATATCGCAAGGGCAGCTTATGCTATAGACACATCTGTTTTAGAAACAGAGATTAATGAAAAAAATAATCCTGTATTTAAATTGGAGTCACTAGCAAGAATGCAGGGATTAGACTCAAGTGATGCTCATAGCGCTTTAACAGATGCAACTTTAACAGCCAAGATTCTAAGTATAATTAAAAAAAAACAGCCAAATACTTGGGATATGTTTTTAAGAACAGCAAGTAGATTAGACGCAGAAACAATTTTTAAAAAAGAGGAAATAATTACTTTAAATGAATATTTTTATGGGAAATCCAGGTTATATTTATGTGCTCCACTAAATCCTAAATATTGTATTCATCCTGTTTATCAATGGGGACAAGTAGTTGATCTCAGAGTTGATGTTGAGCCATTACTAAACATGTCAATTAATGAATTAAAGTTGGAGATGAAAAAAACACCTAAATTTTTAAGGACAATTAGATCAAATAAAGCACCCATTATACTTGACGCAGATTATGGAATGAAAGTAGAGCCATATAACGCAATGGATCCAAGTTTAATCAAAAAAAGAGCAAAGTTAGTAAAGGAGAGCGAAAAATTTTCACAAAATATTCTTACAGCATTAAGAGAAATAGCTGAAGAAAAAGAACAATCAAAATCTCAGGAGGATATTTATGCAGAACAAAGTATTTACAGGAAGTTTACTTCAAACAAGGATACAGCCCTTTTTCCTGCCTGGCATGCGTCACCATGGAATGAAAAGCTAAAACTACTGGACAAGTTTGATGATGAAAGACTTGTGGCATTTGGAAAAAAAATAATTTATCAGGAAGCTCCTGATGTACTTCCACAAAGTATGTTTAAATCTATAAAAAAAGGAATTGCTAAAAGAATATTGAGTGAGAAAAAGGAACAATGGTGGACAATTCCGACCTGTTTTTCTGAGATTGATACTCTTAGAGACAAATATACTAATGAAAACGATGAAGTAAAGTTAAAATTTTTAGATGAATTAAATGATCATGTCATGTCAATACAAAAAAATTATGAAAATGTATGATGTTAATAAATTTAAAAAAAAAATTTTATTAGTTGAATTAAATTCATTTATTTATATAAAAGTTCTATGGCAACAATTAATGTTACAGACGAAAACTTTGATCAAGAAGTTGTAAAAGCAAATAAACCAGTTATTGTAGATTTCTGGGCAGAATGGTGTGGGCCATGTAAGCAAATCGGTCCAGTATTAGAGGAAATCTCAAACGAAATGTCTGACAAAGTAACAATAGCCAAGCACAACATTGATAATGAACCAAATACTCCAACCAAGTTTGGAATTAGAGGAATTCCTACAATGCTTTTATTTAAAGATGGAGAATTAAAGGCTCAAAAAATTGGTGCAACAACAAAATCTAATATTGTTTCCTGGATTGAAGAAAATATTTAATTTCGGTTTAAAACCTCACCTGCTAAATAAAGACTACCCACACACAAGCAAGTTGAATTATTATATTGAGAAATAGATTTTATACTATCCTCAATACTTTCAGATAAAATAATATTTAAATCAAGATCATTTAATTTTTTTTTGAATTCCTCATTTTTGATAGATCCCTCCTGATTTGGAATATCTATCAAGGTTATTGATTTAACTTTATTTTTAAAATGTTTTATAAATTCTTTATGTTCTTTATCTTTAAGCATGCCACATATTAGATGAACATCTTGATTTTGTTGCTTCACCCAATTTGAAATACATATACCTGAACTTTCATTATGACCACCATCAATAATTAATCTGTTATTTCCTACAAGATTTTTTAATTTACCAGAACTAATTTCCTGCAAACGTCCTTTTAGTTTAATATTGGTAATACCCTTTTTTATATTTTCATCTTTAACATTAAATATTTTTCTTGAAGCAGCAATAGATGTACTTATATTATATAATTGATGATCGCCTAAAAGATTTGGTTCTGGCAGTAATATTTCTCCAATTTCATCTTTATAATGAATAAGGTTATTATCAGCTTTAAAAATATTAAAATCTTTTCCAAAAAAATATTTATTAGATGAATTATTTATTAAAGCTTTTTCAATTTTAATCCTAATTTCATCAGTTAATTGTCTATTAATAAAAATATTAGAATTTAAAAGTTTACAAGTTTTTTCATGAATTATTCCATCAATTGTCTTATTTGTTAGCCATTGTGTGTGATCTGTGTGTATTAAACCTAACAATGTTAGTATATTATTTTTAAAAACATTAGTGCTATCAAATTGAAAAAAAAGACCTGCCTCAATAATATTAATATTATCTTTATAGTTTTCTGCATATTTTAGAAATGCACAGGTCAAAATCTCAAAGAGACTTGCATTATCTTCGCCTAAAACTTTTTCAATGTCATTTAGTAATTGAATAAGCTCATCATCTTCTATTTCTTTATCATTAAATACAAATCTTTCGCTTAAAGATTGAAGATGTGGCGATGTATATAAATTACATTTATAACCAGCTTGATTTAAAATAGATTTAAGGCTGTAAGACATGCTAGCCTTTGCATTTGTACCTACAACATTTACTATATTTTTAAGTTTATCTTGAGGATTGCCTAATTTTTTTAAAAGATTAAATGTTCTATTTAAGGTTAAATCAATCTTTTTTTTATGATGCTTCTCTAGTTTCGAAATTAAATTCTGAAGTTTCATTTGATTGATCGGAATCTACATTAGAATTTTTCTTTAGCAATATTGATAAAAGTATAGTTATCTTTTCTTTTAAATCCTTTCGAGGCACAATTTTATCAACAAAACCGTGCTTTTCTAGAAACTCTGATGTTTGAAATTCTTGACCTAATTCCTCTTTAACCGTTGCTTGAATAACTTTTTTTCCTGCAAAAGCAATTAAGCACCCTGGTTCAGCCAAATGAATATCACCAAGCATTGCAAATGATGCTGTAATACCTCCCGCTGTTGGATCAGTAAAACATACAATATAGGGTAAGTTATTTTTCTTTAGCTCATTTATAGCAATTGTGGTTCTTGTCATGTTTGCGAGTGCAATTGGGCTTTCAAACATTCTTTGACCTCCTCCACATGGGAAAAATATATAGGGAGTTTTATTATCAATTGCGTGTTGTGCTCCATAAAGTATGGCTTCACCCTCGGCAGCTCCAACTGAACCTCCGATAAAATTAAAATTAATTGCACCAACAGTAACATCAATACCATTGAGACGGCCCTTAGCAATTAAAGCTGCACAATTTTGTTTAGTTTTTTTTTGTGCAATTTTTAATCTATCAATATAAGATTTAGTATCAGACCAATTAAGCGGGTCCTCTGCAGGTATGGGCGTATCTAATATTTCGTATGAATTTTTACCAAAAAGAATATCAAATCTTTGTACGGGTGTAATCCTGTGATGTTTGTCACACAGTTTGCAAACACTTAGATTTTCTTCAAGTTCTTTTTTTAAAATTGGACCCTTACAGCAATTAGTCCAATCAGAGTTTTCTATATCTTCTTTTGAGGGTCTTTTTTTTAATACCTTTTTAATTTTTTGACCAAAAATTAGTGCTTTTGTTATCCAATTCATAAAATTCTATATTTAAGCTTTCTTACCATATGGCTTACATTTGTGACAGTATTTTGTCTTTTTTTAATACTTTCTGTAATTTTCTTACATATAGCACTGCCAAC
>CAZBRW010000064.1:0-4152 GCA_964494555.1 uncultured Candidatus Pelagibacter sp.
GCAGTTGACTGTTAATCAATTGGTCGCAGGTTCGAGTCCTGCCCGAGGAGCCAAGAACTAGACTACTTTTGAAATTCCAATATTTGAACTTTGTAAACTTTTATTAAACTTGATTTTCTGATCTTGATTAAGTTCTGAATACAGTTTAACTAAAAAGTTATAATTAACGTTTAGATGTCCTTCTTTCGATTTTTCTACATTGATCAAATATTCTGAAAAATCTTCAAAAAAGTAATTTATTGGAACTTTCAAGTAGTTTGATAGCTGTAATAGTCTTATCGAACTTACTCCATTAGTTCCTTTCTCATATTTTTGAATTTGTTGAAATGTTACGTTAATTGCTTTTGCAACTTTTGTTTGTGTCAGACCTAGTGCTAATCTTCTTAACTTAAGCTTGTTGCCTAAGTGCTTATTAAAATTATCTTCCATTAAGACCCCTCTTAAAATGAATTTTTCTTAAGTTAAGCTGTTTTAAAAACTTATTGCAAGCTAAAAAGAAGTAAAAAAAAAAAAATTTTGAAGGTTTTAAATAATCTGTCAATATATATTTTAAATATTTTCAATTGTATTTTAGAATAATTCTATAAAATTTGGCTCAAAAATAGCTTAGTTCTATCACTTTTAGGACTGGCAAAAAAGTCTTTGGTAGGTGCCTTTTCTACAATCATACCTTCATCCATAAATATAACTTCATCAGCAACTTCTTTTGCAAAACCCATTTCATGGGTAACTACTATCATAGTCATTCCGCCTTTAGCTAGATTGACCATTGCATCTAAAACTTCTTTAATCATTTCTGGATCAAGTGCAGAAGTCGGTTCATCAAAGAGCATAATTTTTGGTTCCATGCATAGAGCTCTTGCAATTGCACATCTTTGTTGCTGACCACCTGATAATTGTCCAGGAAATTTTTGTGCTTGATCTACAATTTGTACTTTTTCTAGTTGTTTCATTGCTAGTTCCTGGGCTTGATTTTTTGGCATTTTTTTTACCCATATTGGCGCCAAGGTACAATTATCAAGGATAGATAAATGAGGAAATAGATTAAATTGCTGAAATACCATTCCTACTTCCGCTCTAATATGCTCTATATTCTTAGTGTCTTCGTTTAATTCTGTACCATCTACAATAATACTTCCTTTTTGATGCTCTTCTAATCTATTAATGCACCTAATCAAAGTTGACTTTCCAGAGCCAGATGGTCCACAAACTACAATTTTTTTATTTCTTTCAACTTCAAGATTTATATCTTTTAAAACTTGAAAATCCCCAAACCATTTATTCATATTTTCTATTTTAATAATTGACTCAGACATTTTTATCTTTCTGTTTTATATTTAGCTTCAAGATTATAACTATATTTACTCATAGCATAACAAATAATCCAAAAAATTATAGAAGCAAATATATATCCTTCCATAGCAAAACCCAGCCATTCAGGGTTTGTTTTAGCTAATGCTAGCATTCCAGCTAATTCGGCAAGACCAACAACGAAAATTAGTGGTGTATCTTTAACTAAAGCAAGGAAAGTATTTGCAATTCCTGGGATTACTAGTTTTAAGGCTTGAGGTAAAATCACAAATGTTTGCATTTTCCAATATCCCATTCCTAATGATTTTGCAGCATCGTATTGACCTCTAGGTAAGGATTGTAGTCCACCTCTTATAACCTCGGCACAATAAGCTGCTTCAAATAAAGTTATTGCAATAATTACTCTAACCAGTTTGTCCATAAAAAAATCTTCTGGAAGAAACATTGGAAACATAACTGAGGACATAAATAAAACTGTAATAAGAGGAACCCCTCTCCAAAATTCTATATAACCAATTGAAATATATCTAATAACAGGTAAAGTTGATCTTCTTCCTAGAGCTAAAATCATTCCTAACGGAAAGCAAAAAATCAAACAGAAAAATGAAACTATGAATGTAAGTGATAGTCCTCCCCACGCACCAGTTTCTACCCATTCTAAACCAAAAGCACCACCAGATATTAAATAATAAATTATTAAAAATGCTAATATTGGATAAATAAAAACATAATAAAGAGGTAAATATTTTTTAAGTTTTTCTGCCTTAATTAAACCGACTAATCCTAATCCTATAACAATTATAAACGCAATATTTATCCTCCAGTGTAATTCATTAGGATACATGCCATACATAAATCGTTTGAACCAAACTTTAATATAAGTCCAACAAGCTCCTGTTCCGGTGCAAGCATCTCTACTGTCACCTGAAATATTAGCATCTAAAATCATCCAGCTCATTGATGGAGGTACTGATTTTATTATTATAAATATTATTAGGAGAGTTAATAATGCGTTAAAGTTTGAGGTGTTAACATTTTTATTTAGACTATCTAATCTTTTAATTCCTGTATAATCATATCTAATTAGATAAAGACCTACTGTACCCAAAATTAATGGTAAAAAAAAGCTAATCGTACCAGGTAAAAAACCTGTAAAATTAACTTTATAAAAAGAATTTAAAGATACATCAATTATACTAATTAAAATTAATATTGATCCTATATATAAATTTGTTTTAATCTTTTTATTCATAACTATTTTTCTTTAATTTCAATTTTTTTGTTATACCAATTCATCAAGGCTGCTATAGCTAAACTCAATGTTAAGTAAGTAAGCATAGTTATTGATACTATTTCGATCGCTTTTCCTGTTTGCATTAAGGCTGTTCCAGCAAAAACAAGTACTAAATCAGGATATGCAATTGCAGCTGCTAAAGAGGAATTTTTGGTTAAATTTAAATATTGGTTAGTGGTTGGAGGTATAATAATCCTTAAAGCTTGTGGCATTACCACTAACTTTAAAATTTGATTTGGTGTAAGGCCAATTGATGCTGCTGCCTCTTTTTGACCTTTGCTTATACCTTGTATACCTGCTCTAACACATTCTGCAACAAATGTTGCAGTGTAAAGTGACAACGCTAAAGTAAGAGCAATTAGCTCAGGTGGAAGCCCAATACCCCCTTCATAAGTAAATGAAGTTACTGATAATTGTTTTATAATAGGTAAATCAAAGTTTAGTGTTACTCCACCGAACAAAAATGATAGCAAAGGTAAAATTATTATTAATCCAATTGATATGTAAAAAACTGGTAATTGCTTTCCCTCATTTTCTTGTAATTTTTTAGCATAAGTTCTTACAATAAATATTCCAATGATCGCAAATAATAATGAATAAAGAAATAGGTTTAAATTGGTCCATACCATTGAGGGAATGTAAAAACCTTTAATTGTCATATATGAAACACCCAATAAAGGTTCGGCGTCTTGTGGCAAAGGTAATGCTCTTAAAGCAGCATAATACCAAAAAAAAATCTGCAAAAGTAAGGGTATATTTCTAAAAAACTCTACATACCATGCCGCTGCATTTCTAATAAGAAAATTAGGAGATAATCTTGCTACGCCAACTATTACTCCCAATATAGTGCAAAATATAATACCTAGCGCAGCAACCAATAAAGTATTTAAAAGTGCAGCTACATATGCCCACCAGTATGGATCTAATCCGTCAAAATCAACCAAACTAAACTGGATATCAAAAGATGATTCTTGTTTTAAAAAACCAAACCCAAAATCTATACCCCTATTATCCATATTAACTTGGGCATTAAATGTAAGAAAACCGAATATAAGTAAAACAAATAGTAAAGTTAAAATTTGGGGTAAAAATCTTTTAATTTTATTATTCATTTAATTAATCATAAAAAAAAGGGCTAGATAAATCTAGCCCTTTTTATCAATAATAACTATTAAATTATCTTGATGGTGGAACGTATAATATACCACCTTTAGTCCATAATTCATTTGGACCTCTGTCTGGTAAAATACCAGTGTCTGCTATATTTCTTTTATAGCTTTCACCATAGTTTCCAACTTGTTTGATAATTCTTAAGTTCCACTCATTATCTAAACCAAAAGCAGCACCCATTTCACCTTCAGCACCAACTAATCTTTTAATAGCTGGATTATCTGAAGTTTTCATTGAGTCAGCATTTGAAGAAGTAATTCCATACTCTTCAGCTTCGATCATAGTGTTTAAAGACCATCTTACGATATCTTCCCACACTGCATCACCTTGACGTACAACAGGACCTAAAGGTTCTTTTGAAATCGTTTCAGGTAAAA
>CAZBRW010000065.1:0-4143 GCA_964494555.1 uncultured Candidatus Pelagibacter sp.
TAATTATATTTTTTTTGAATAGTTTCGAATCTACTCCATTATGAATAACTCTAAGTTGTTGACCATGCTGGTTGAGATCTATCCCAGAGTCGATCATTAAATATTTGTTTAAAAAAATTATTTTTGAGTTGTTATATTTTACACATTTATTCATAACATATTTTCTAATCCTTGATAGTTGATGACACTCAAAAACAACTCTTTTATTTTTTTTAGAAAGAAAATAAAATACCCAGTCTGATCTTGTAAAGTAAAGAAAATCGTCAGAGTAATTTAGATTTTTTACAACTTTTTTTGACCAAAAATATTGACTAAATATAAATAGGATACTTTCAAAAACTTTTACCTTACCAAAAGGGTATTTATGTTTCATCCCTTTGATTTTGATACTCTCCTTAATGTCATAAAATTTTTTCAATTTTTCAACATTATCTGTGCTTTCCATTTCTCGTAGTGGGAAAATTAGCTCAATATCAAAATACTCTGCTAGATAGTTGAGATTTTCTAATGTTTGTAAAGTGTTTGCTTTAAAAGACGGAAAACTTTGATAGGTAAGATAGATTAATTTTTTATTCATATTTGGTATCTGTATCTAATTTTGTCGCTATTACAAAAGAGCAAATTATAAGAATAAAGGAATTCAAATACATTATTGAGTCACTTTTCAAAAAGTTAACCATTAGAAAAAGAGTCAGATAAATATATATATTTTTTTTGTTTGCCTTAATTAATTTATTAAACATATACAAAAGAATAAATAATGTTCCTCCAACTCCAAAAAATATAAATAAATCTAAAAGAGAGGAGTGTGGTAAATATAGTGAGTTTATTTTATATTCTGGAACATCAAGATATATATTTTCTCCATATAAATAGTGGTTGAGTTGCAACGGCCCACTTCCAAAAAGCACTTCTAAATTATTTGGGTCATATTTTGCTAGAAAAATTCCCCACATTTCAGTTCTATTAATTATCAGTGACACAACTGAAATTAAAGCAACAATATTTGGAATAATTGGGATATTCAAATTATTTGTAAATACGTTAACAAGAAATCGGTAACTATTTGATGCTTCCGATGAACTGTCTTGAAATAGAATTGTATTTAAATCTCTTTCATACATTTTTTGTTCAATAATCTTGAAATTTTGGTATGAACCTGGATCACTGTAAAAACCTTGATGAAGAGTAGATTCAAATAACAACTCAGAACTCATATAAACATAATCCGAATTGACTAAATATATACTTAATGAAGCTATTGCTATCAAAGCTAAAATTGTAAAAAACGTTCTATGTGTAATCTTTCTAGTTAGATAATTGTGAATAATAAATATGAAAACTATTAGAAAAAGGGACAAGAAAGCTGCAAAGTTATTTGATTTAAAAAGTCCAAACGCCACGGGAAACAAAAAGATAAGGTATTTATTTTCTAATTTTTGTTTATTTGCAAAATAAAATAAAAATAAAAATAATATTATAAATCCATAAAATTCACCAATTGACTCAGCACTTGCAGAAAACCCCCTCCATGTATTCCCGTCAATACTTTCAAGAGTTTTCATTCCTCTTTTGTTTTGTCCAAAAAAAATGTAATTCAAAAAATTAATTATTGGGTAATTAGATCCAATAAGCCCAAACAAAAGAATAAATGATGAAGAAAATAGTAAATTTTGGATGAATAATTTATTGTCAAGAAGTTCAATTCCTTCATTAAAAATGAACAAAGCTCCTTTAACTGCAAAATAAAATGTTACTATCCAAAATATCTGTGAATAAATATTAAGGTTTGAATTTACAAATCCCCTCAATTTATCACCATCAAAAAAATAGTCATTTGATTGAGTATTAAAAATCCATGCTATTGAAAAAAGAATATACAAATAATCAAAAATTTTAATTGAGTTTTTGACAATACTATTTAATCCGAATAACGAAAGTATTATTAAATAAAAATTAATATTCATGCCATTGAAACTACCAACTAGCAAAAAAGTAAATGGAACATAATTTATTAAGTTTTTATATCGCGTTTTAAAAAGTTCATAACTAACCAAAGCAAATAATAAGTAAAAAATTGCATTCCCAAGCATATAAAAGTTACTTATTTCTAATTCGTTGCTGTAAAGAATATTTGTACGGTTATAGAATCTTTCTTCTCCAAACAGCTGAAAGCAAAATATAACTGGAATCATGAAACAGAAGAAAATATTAAAATTTTTAGAATCTTTATGTTTAGGAATCAAGAAAAGAAGTAGTAACCATAAGCTGCTTTGCAACAACATGGTTATCGACGTGTTAGTTCCAATTGAAACAAAATATACATTTTCATTTAGATCTACACCCGTTATTTTCCCAAAGCAGTTGATGTCTGCATAATTATTGTTATTAAAATAGAATTCTTGAGAGCTGTTTAGATTTTTGTTTAAAAATTCAAAAAGAGAGATGTTGCATGTAGTCGACTGATAATATCCTATAGTTGATGAATCAAGATATTTAGCTTCTATTTCATCATTAGAACTAAATATGGAAAAAGGTAAGAACAGTATCAAAACTAAACCTATAAATGCTGATAGTTTTATTCTCATTTTTTTTGTAATCTAAAATATTTTATAGTTAAATATAAAGCAAGAAGTGAACTTGTAACTCCAAAGAAAAATAAATCACCAGAAAATGAGCTGTAGTTCATACTCCATCCACCATTTACATAATTTGCACACTCAAACCATGAATTTACATTTATAACATTTCCCTCAATATCAAAAAGCCTTAATGTCTCATAGTTGGGATCGTTTTCAAATACATAGTTTGGGTCATTACCAACTATGAAAAATTCTTGATTTTCCGGTTTAGGTCCACAGGTTTTTTCTATTTTATTTAAATCAATATCCATTTTTTATTAAATTATATTATCAGTGTATTCATTCATAACGATTAATTAATTTCATTAATGATTTAATTAAATTTGAAAAAATTGATAAAATTCATAGTTATGAATGGTGACGCTGGATACTTTGGACCAAAATCAATGATGTGGAAAGTAAATAAAGAGATTACTGTACTATTTGGTGGGGCAAGGGCATTATTAATGCATGCAGCTCACCCTCTTATTGCTGCAGGAGCAAGACAAACCTCATTTTATCAAAGAGACCCTTGGAAGAGACTTATTAGGACTCTATCACTACAAAATTCTGTAACTTTTGGCTCAAAACAAGAAGCCGATGATAGTGCTACAAGAATTAATCGTCTTCACGAAGTTATCAATGGAGAAGATCCAATTACTAGTGGTTATTACGATGCCCTAGACCATGAACAGCTTTTGTGGGTTCACGCTTGTCTTCAGCTATCATCTTTATATTTTTATGAAAAAACTGTTGGTAAATTAACCAATAAAGAAAAAGATCAATACCACAAAGAAAATATGCTTGCTGCCAAATTAGTTTTGGTAGATGTTGATAAAATGCCCACAACACATGATGAATTAAAAAATTGGGTTATTAATAAAAGTAGGACAAGAGACTATCTAGTAATGACTGATGTAGCTAAAGATGTGCAAGAAATAATTTCAGGAGGCCCAGTACCAAAGCACATTAAACCAATTTGGCCTTTTATATCTTTCACAGCGTTTAACACACTTCCTCAAGAATTTAAAAATATTTATGGAATTAAAACTTCTAAATTCAGGTCTGCAATTTTACAATTTAATTTATATTTCCTTAAGTTTACAAGACCTTTTCTTCCTCCATTTTTTAGACTCATTCCACCTGCAAGATGGGCAAGACAGAGATTAAGAAATAAGCCAGATTTAAAATTTAAAGATAAATCAAGTATATAGTCATTTTATATCGGTTATGAAAAATGAAAATGATGACTTATTTAAAAAGCTAAATCAGAATTTAGTTGAATCTGAAGCATTGCTTGAAAATTTATTAAATAACTCTAATAAAAAAGTTGATGATAAAAATGATTTCGAATCTATAAGTGAACTAATAAAAATTGCAAATGATCAATTAAAAAAAATAAACATTGCAAACTTTGCAGAAGAAGAATAATTAAAACTTAACTAAGTTTTAGAGTAATATTAAATTTCAGGGTCGGTAGCTCAATCGGCAGAGCAGGAGCCTTTTAAGCTCAAGGTCGTGG
>CAZBRW010000066.1:0-4017 GCA_964494555.1 uncultured Candidatus Pelagibacter sp.
GTCCTCAAGTTTTAAAACATTATTCCAAAAGTAATTTGCTTGTAACTTTCTATCTAACATCCAGAGTATATCTCCATAGTGATCATTGACAATTGGATCATCAGGCATGAGTTGTACAGCTTTTACTAAAAATTTTTCTGCATTAACGTAGTCACCAATTAAATAATAACCCCAACCAACTGAATCTATAATATATGGATCGTTTTTTTTTTTTTCATATGCTCTATTCAGCATATCAACTGCCTCTTCAATATTTAATTTTCTCTCCAACCAACTGTAGGCCAAATAATTTAATACATGAGGTTCTTCTGGATGAACTTCTAATGATTTTTGTAAGTCTATGTCAGATAAATTATATTTTTCAATTCTCTCGTAGCTTCCTCCTCTTCTATATAACACATCTGCATATGTGGTAGTTGAGTGATCAATCTTTGGCAAAACTAAAGAATAATATAGGATCGATTTTTCGTATTTTTTAAACTTTTTATAAATATTTCCCATATCATATAAAATTTTTAAATTAGGTTGTTTAATTTTTTTAAAACTAATTTCGATAAATTTAAGCGATTGATCTTCACCTATCTGTTCAGCTATGATCTGGCTAGTTTTTTTAATTTTATACCAATTATATATTGCATCATTCTTATTAATTTTATTAAGTGCTTTTTTTGCCAAATCATAATTTCCATTTAAATAATAATTTTCTGCTATAAGAGAATGGTTGAAATGGAACTTGGGATTTAAATAATCTGAAATCTGTAAATAGAAATTTGATTTTTTAAATGCATCTTCAGAGGAATATAGATTTGCAATTAAAAAAAAGAATTCACCTAACAAATCGTTTTCATTTTGACATGAGAAATAATTATCAATTTTTTTAAAATCAGATTCTTCTATCCATTTTTTTAATTGAAGAATTAATAAACCGCTATTAATAGGGTCTATGTCTTTGACAACCTGCCTTGCGTCATCATATCTATTATTTTGAATCAAAAAACTTACATAAAAAAATAAATATCTTGAATAATCGCCTTCTGCAGGATCAACAACATTTAAAAATAAGGCGTTTGATTTTTGAGAGTTTAAATAACAATGTTGAAACGCATTTGTTATGAAGCTAAGTTTTCCAAAATTTTCCTTATTGCTTTTTATTTTCCTATTTGCAAAAAGTTTATTGTAACTTTTAATTGTTTTAAAGATAATAAATTCATATGTCCCATCCTCGTGATATTTTTCTAGTTCCTCTAAAATTGCATTTGCATTATCAAATTTCTTATTTCTAATAGAGTCTAATATAAGTAATAATTTGGCTTCAAAAAAATCGGAGCTTTTTTTTTCCTTTGCGTATTTAAGTTGAGTAATAGCCTTAGATACCTGTCCGTTTTCAACTAGTGAAAATAGATATTGTTTTAAAAAGTTATCATGTTCATTTAATAAAAATTTTGATGAGTTGAAAAACTTTAAAGATTTTTCATTATCATAATTGTTGTAAGATAACATTGCAGAAAAATAACTCGACAAATACCTATGGTTGAATTCAGAATTAACGTTCATTTTGGAAAAAACAATATTTTGATATAAAATAGTTAAGAATATAATTAAGATTCTAAAGAGCATAGTTTATATTACGATGTTAGAAGATATAAATCAAAATGACAAAATAAGCCTAGGCTAAACAATTATGAAAGAAATAGAGTATATATTTGAAAATAAACCAATAAATAGAATCATTACTAAACCAAAAGTAGAAGATAAAGTAGACCTATTAGAAAAGTTAAAAACAAAAATTCAAAATATTGATAATTGTGAATTAAAATCTAATGCAAAAAAATTAGTTTTTAATGATGGCAGCCCCAATAGCGAATTAATGCTTGTGGGAGAAGGTCCAGGAGAAAAAGAAGATCAAATGGGAAAGCCTTTTATTGGTGACGCAGGTACACTTTTAAACAAAATGTTAAAGGCAATAAATATAGAAAGGGAAAAAATATACATAACTAATGTTGTTAATTTTAGGCCTCCAAATAATAGAAAGCCAGAACCCCCAGAGATAATAAGATATTCAGAATTTTTAAGAGAACACATATCAATTATAAATCCAAAAATATTAATATTAATGGGAAGTACTGCTATGGAGGCTTTGTTTGGTTCAAAAATTAAAATATCAAAAGAGAGAGGTGTTTGGAAGGAATTAATTATTAATAATAAAAAATATCTTGTAATGATAACTTTCCATCCTGCTTATTTGCTTAGACAGGCTGATCAAAAAAAATATTCATGGGCTGATTTAAAAGAAATAAGAAAAAAAATTGACTCATTGAAATTAAAAATTTGAAATGAAAATTACTGTAGCTGGAGTTGATGAAGTAGGTAGAGGAAGTTTAATCGGACCTGTATACGCAGCAGCTGTCATTTTTAAAAATAAGATCAATAAAAAAAAAATAAGAGACTCAAAAAAATTAACAAAGAAAAACCGAGAAATAATAGAAAAGTATATTAAAAAAAATTCTTATTGGTCTATTGGATCTGCATCATTAAAAGAAATTGAAAAATTAAATATTTTGAATGCCAGTTTGCTGGCTATGAAAAGAGCAATCAAGAAATTAAATAAAAGACCTTCAAGTGTTTTAATTGATGGGAATAAAACTCCAAAAATGGAAAATTATAATTTAAAATATGTAATAAAAGGTGATGAGAAAATACCTGAGATTTCAGCTGCATCAATAATTGCTAAGGTAGCAAGAGATAGATTAATTGGAAAAATTTCAAAAAAATTTACTAAATATGCATGGGATAAAAATGCGGGCTATGGCACTAAACTTCATTTAAGAGCAATAAAGAAATTTGGAGTTACTGTCTATCATCGCAAAACTTTTAGCCCTATACACAACATATTGAGTCCCAATAAAATAGCATAACAAGAAGAGTTCTTTTTTTTTCAATCTGTAGTTGACGTAGAATCATCTCTGGAGTCTAATTACTTTTTTAAAATGATTACTAAAAATATTAATAATAAAATTATTAACGGAGATAGTCTTAAAGAATTAAAAAAAATTCCAGACGAAACATTCGACTTAATTTTTGCAGACCCGCCTTACAATTTACAATTACAAAATAGTTTGGTTAGACCAGACAGATCAAAGGTCAAAGCAGTAAATGACAAATGGGATCAATTTGAAAGCTTTAAAACATATGATAAATTTACAAATGATTGGTTAATCGAATGTAAAAGAGTATTAAAAAAAAATGGATCAATTTGGGTCATCGGAAGTTATCATAATATATTTAGAGTTGGTAAAACAATTCAAGATTTAGGCTTTTGGATTTTAAATGACGTAATCTGGAACAAAAATAATCCAATGCCCAACTTCAGAGGTACCAGATTTACTAACGCCCATGAGACATTAATCTGGGCTTCAAAAAGCAAAAAATCAAAATATACTTTTAACTACCAATCAATGAAGTCATTTAATGATGATTTGCAAATGAGATCAACTTGGAATTTACCAATATGTAATGGAAAAGAAAGATTAAAAAACAATGGAATAAAAGTTCATTCAACACAAAAACCAGAGGCGTTGCTTCATAGAATTATATTAGCTTCTTCAAATAAAAATGACTACATATTAGATCCTTTTTTAGGTTCGGGAACAGCAGCTGTAGTTTCCAAGAAATTAGGCAGATCTTATTTTGGAATTGAAAAAGAAAAGATATATTTCGAGGCTGCTAGTAAAAGATTAAGAAATACAAACATAATCCAAGATGAATATTTAGACACAGTTCAAAATAATAGATCTAAACCCAGAATTCCTTTTGGATCATTAATTGAATTGGGTGTGATTAAACCTGGAATAGAGATTTATGATAGTAAGAAAGAAATTTACGCAAAGGTTATGGTTGATGGAAGTATAAGATATAAAAAAAATGAAGGATCAATTCATAAGGTAGCTGCTCAAATATTGGGGTCTGAAAGTTGTAATGGTTGGACTTATTGGCATTATCAGTCAGGTAATAGCTTAA
>CAZBRW010000067.1:0-3965 GCA_964494555.1 uncultured Candidatus Pelagibacter sp.
ATACCTTTAAGCTTGGATGAAGAACTAAATAATAAAAATTTATTTGATGATATTTTCCAATTAAACGAAACCCCTGAAAACTCTGTCAGACTTAGTGCCGCGACTTTAAATCAACTTTTTAAAGATTTAAGTTATGATTTAAAAAAAATAAGAAATAACAAAATAGTTAAACCTATAGAAATAAGTCTCTTACCGAAAGAAATTAAAAAAATTGAAAACTCAAAGAAAAGAAAAGATCTTTTTATTAAAATTGTTTTACCTCTTATTCTTGAGGAAAATTCTAGAATAAACCTTGATAGAAAAAGATTATTTACAATTTTAAATAAGAACAACAATTCAGAGTCTGAAAAAAAATGGTTACAAGATAAATTTAAACAATACGGTGTAATTAAAAATGACCTTTCAACATTAAAAATCAGAATGGATGAAATACCGGTATCTCTTGCTATAGCTCAAGCAGCTAAAGAAACAGGTTGGGGAACGTCTAGATTTGCAATAGAGGGAAATGCTCTGTATGGACAATGGACTTATTCTGGAGATGGAATCAAACCTTTGGCAGCAAGTAGCGATTCATCACACAAGGTTATGAAATTTAAAGTTTTAAAAGCATCTGTTAGAGCTTATCAAAGAAATTTAAATACTCATTCTGGCTATAAAGAATTTAGAAAGCAAAGAGCAATATTGAGAGATAATGAAGAAAATCTTGATAGTCTCAAATTAGTTGAATTTCTTGAAAATTATGCAGAAACAGGAGACGAATATATTAAAGTACTTAAGAAAATTATAGAGCAAAATTCTTTAAAAGATTTTGACGATGCAAAAATACTTCCAAAAAATAAAAAAATTAAAAGTTTAATCTAGTTTTATTGTAAATTGTATTCCCAACCATTTCCAACCTTCTCGGTCATTTAAAGAACAGTTAATTCTGCCTCGTCTAAATAAAAATTTTTCAGAAAAATTTATAATCAATTTATTTTCAATTATTTCCAAATCTGTTTTATTCCAATCTTTACCTTCATTAGAATAACAATTTATTTTATTTAAGTTTTTTTGATCTTTAAAGAAATTAATATACATTTGTGGTGGATTATTTTTTAAAACTATAAGCTTATCTTCAGGAAATATATTTTGATATTGTAATGGAAGTAATTTAATTAAAAATTCAAATCTTTCTAAATCTCCATATTTTTCATTTATTGGAAATCTTGGCATTTCAAATTTATCTTTATTTATATCAATTACTCCAGAATGTTGACCAAATGCAAACTTAAATTTTTTTTTAATAAAATTTTTTTGCTCAAGACTATATTCTCCAAATGGATATGAATAAAATATTGGATTATAACCTAAGTTATTTTTGAAAATTTGTATCGATTTGTTTATATCATTTTTATATTTATTAGAATCGTATTCAATCATGTAATCGTGCGAATGAGAATGATTACCTATGAAAGCAAAATCCTCTTTTTCTACTTCTTTTATCTGCTCCCATGTCATATAGCCTCTTTTTCCGACCGGCTCTGTTGATACAAATAAAATAAATGGGATCTTGTTATTTTTTAAATAAGGCCACGCGTTCTCATAAAATGAGGAGAAAGCATCATCAATTGTAATTAAAATTTTCTTATTTTTTTTTGGCACTTTATAACCTTCCACAAAATCTAAAGGATTATAAAAATTTAAATTAAGGTCCTTAACTTTTTCCATATGTTGTTTAAAAACATTCATTTGAATATTTGTAGAAGGATATTCATTTTCTTCAAACCTGTGATACATTAGTGAAACTACACCTTTATCATCACTAAAATATTTACTATTATTGTCTGCTGCATTACAATTAAAAGTATAAATAAATAATATGATAACTTTAATTATTGACGCTGCACAAGATAAGGTTTTTTTTAAAATCATAAAAGATAACAAATCATATACTAATGAATTTAGTAACAGTAGAGAAAATTTTGACAAATTTACAGGTTTACTTTTTAAATTTTTAAAAAATAATAATATAAATGCAAATAAAATAAATAATATTTTAATTAATTTAGGGCCCGGAAAGTCTTCCAGTATTAGAGCTTCGATTTCTGTTGCCAAGGCTTTAAGTATTACAAATAAATTAAATTTATGTGGATTTAAATCTAAACAAATAAAAAATAAAAATTATAACGAAATCTTTGAATTATTTGGCAAAGGAAAATTAAAAAAAAATTTGATAAAACCTAATTATTAGAGTTATATTGTCTTATGAAAGAAACAATTGAACAAAAATGTATTTCTAAAGGTGTAAAATTAACGGATCAGAGAAAAATAATTGCTAAAGTTATGTCCGATTCTACTGATCATCCTGATGTTGATGAGCTTTATAATAGAGTTTCAAGATTAGACCCAAAAATTAGTATAGCAACAGTATACAGAACAGTTAAATTATTTGAGGAAGCTGGAATTCTTGCAAAGCATGATTTTAAAGGTGGAAAAGCTCGATATGAGGAAATGAGCGAAAGTCATCATGACCATTTAATTGATATTAAGTCAGGAGAAATTATAGAATTTGTTAATGATGAAATTGAAGTTTTACAAAAAAAAGTTGCTGAGAAATATGGTTATGATCTGGTAGACCATAAACTAGAATTATACGGCATTAAAAAAAAATCTTAACTAATGGAAAAGAAAGTATTTATTAAAACATTTGGCTGTCAAATGAACGAATATGATAGCAATAGAATATATGATTCTGTTAAAAAAATTGGATTTCATAAATCGGATAATCAGGAAGATACTGACTGTTATATACTAAATACCTGTCATATCAGGGACAAAGCAAAAGAAAAGGTTTACCACGAAATAGGAAGAGTAAAAAAAATTTATAAAAATAAAAAAAAACCAATTTTAGTAGTTGCAGGATGCGTAGCACAAGCTGAGAACCAAGAGATGATTAAAAGAGAACCTTATATTGATATTATATTAGGCCCTCAATCTTATCATAAAATAAATGATGTACTAAATACTTTTGAAAATAAAAAAAAGAAAGAAGAAACTGAATTTGATACAATATCTAAGTTTGAATTTTTAGATAAAGTTGAAAACAAAGATAGTAGCATATCAAGCTATCTTACTATTCAAGAAGGATGTGATAAATTTTGTAATTTTTGTGTAGTTCCTTACACTAGAGGACCAGAATATTCTAGACCCTTCAGGCAGATACTCAAAGAGGCAGATCAAGTGATCAAGAATGGAGCAAGAGAAATAACTCTCTTAGGACAAAATGTTAATGCATATTCATTTAAAGAAAACCAAAAAGAATATAGGATCTCAGACTTGATATTTGAGTTAGAAAAATATTCTGAGATAAATAGAATAAGATATACAACATCACATCCTATAGATATGACTGAAGATTTGATTGAATGTTATCATAGATCAAAAAAACTTATGCCCCTTGTTCATCTGCCAATTCAAAGCGGATCTAACAAAGTATTAAAACTTATGAATAGAAAGCATACAGTAGAGCATTATGTTGATATATTTAATAAGTTAAAAAAAATTAATTCAGAAATAGAATTTTCAAGTGATTTTATAATCGGATATCCTGGCGAAGAAGATGTAGATTTTAATGATACAATAAGTCTAATAGAAAAAATTAAATTTATTAACTCTTATTCTTTTATTTTTAGTCCAAGACCTGGAACTAAAGCATCAAACTTAAAATTAATTGACAGAGATATTTTAAAATCTCGCTTATTAAGGGTGCAGGAATTATTGTCTAATTTCCAAAAAAAAAAGAATAATTCATTAATTGGTAAAAATGTTAAGGTTTTAGTAGAAAATAAAATGAAAGATGAAAATAAGTTATTCGGTAGAAACAAGTATCTTAATCCAGTAATTTTTGAGGGCAACGAAAACAATATAGGAAAAATTATTAATGTTAAAATAAATAGTTGTAATCAAAATTCACTTTTTGGAAAAGT
>CAZBRW010000068.1:0-3903 GCA_964494555.1 uncultured Candidatus Pelagibacter sp.
TTAGTTTTTCCAAATTATCAATTTTTTCGTATATACATACCCAATAAGCTTTCATATTTAATCTAACCACCTTTCAAATATCTTTTTATTATTTTTAATATAATCTGGTAATTCGTCGATATGAAGCGTATCTAATTTTACACCTTCTGAAAATTGATTTTTTCTTTTATCTAAACATAAATTATAAATAGATTCTTTATTTTTAATTCTTTCTTTAATATTTTTAACTCCCACCGGGTTTAAATCGTATTCTCTATGATGAGCATAAGATTTTAATTTCTCTTCAATAAGTTCAGCAGTATTTAAATAAGAAAAATGCCAACCACCATCATTAACAAAAAAAATGTCATTATATTTTATTTTGGAAAAAATCATATCTAATCTCCAAAAGGGATAAGATTTTGCTTTTAAATCTCTTAGCCATTGTGGTGATATTAAATGTTTTTTTCTGCATGCTCTACTTCCAACCCATACATAATTTTTTTGACAGAGGTTAAGTTTGTAGTAACACATTTTTTGGTTAAAAAGTATCAACTTGTTTTTAATTTTTTCAAAATTAATTTTTTGAAGGTCAGGTATCTCGTCAATATCTGAAATTATAATTATATCATTTGGACCAGCATCACTTATGCCATTTAAAATATAATTTCTTTGAAAATGATCCCTTTTATATCCATTAATTATATATTTAGATGACTTGTCTTCTTCAGTGTCATTTTTAGTAATTTGATCGATGTTATTAGGCTGATGATCTAAAACCAGATATTTAATTTTATCTTTAAATTCAGAAAATTTATTAATATTAAAATTTAGATCTTTTTTGTCGCCTCTATGATTAAATTTACTTTCAACTATAACAAAGTTATCAACAAATTTATTTAAATAATTTAATCTTAAATTTAAAATTACATCTTCATTATAATACATAAAACAATCGTAAATTTTCATAATAGTATTTAGTTTAAATATATCTTATAAACATTATTTTATTTCTACTTTTAATTTAAAATAATTAGTATTATAAATTTATATGACTGATAAGTTAATAGTTAATTGGAACGAATATAACAAAACAGTAGAAAAATTAGCAATACAAATAGATGAAAGTGGTTACAAGCCAACTATATTAATTGGTATTATGAGAGGTGCTGCTCCGATGATTGATGTTTTAAGCAGGATATTTAAATTAAAATGTGCTTACCTTGCAGTAGAATCCTATTCAGGAAAAGGGATAGAAGATGAACAAGGCGACATAGTTTTTTCGAGAGAGATGAGCTCAATAGCTCCAAATATGGGTGGTAAAATATTATTATGTGATGATTTATCTGATACAGGCATTACTTTTAACAAAAGTATAGATTGGTTAAAAAAATATGAACCAATAAAAAATAAAATAGAAGAAATAAAAACTGCCACTTTATGGAAAAAAAAAAAATCAGTTTTTAATCCTGATTATTGTGCTGTAAAATTAAATTCAAATCCTTGGATAGTTCAACCTTTTGAAGTTTATGAGGAAACAAGAATTGAAGATATTAAAAAAAAACATAATAAATAAAAAAGGCGATCTTAGTAGATCGCCTTTTCATTATTATTCAAACTCTGACTAATTTTTACGCAACTGCAAAGCTTACTGCGCTAAGGATTGCTATAACCCAGATAGCTGGTGATGTGCTTGAAAATTTTCCAGTGAATATCTTAATTAATGCATACGAAATAAAAGCTAGAGCAATACCATTACTTATACTATATGTTAGCGGCATAGCTATCATTGCAAGAACTGCTGGTGCAGACTCAGCTATATCATCCCATTCAATATCAGTAATATTTCTTACAAATAAAACTGCAACATATAACAATGCAGCTCCATCTATTTCTTTTGGTAAGCTGGTTGCAAGAGGTGCAAAAAATAAACAAGCCAAAAATAGAACACCAATAACCAATGATGTCATACCTGTTCTTCCACCGGCTTTTACACCTGCCCCTGACTCCACATAACTAGTAACAGTAGTTGTTCCCATTAAAGCTCCAGCAACAGTTCCAACGCTATCAGCCATCATGGCTTTATTTATATCTTGAACTTTTCCTTTAGAATCAACTTTACCAGCAACGTTAGCAACAGATGTTAAAGTTCCTGCCGTATCAAAGAAGTCAATAAAAAGTAATGTAAAAATTACAGTGGACATGCCTGCTGTAAAAGCAGCACTAAGATCAAAATCTAAAAGATAAGTCATTGGTGGAATACTTCCAACAACTCCATTAAATTTTGCAAGTCCGCTAATCCAAGCAATAACACTAAAAGCAATAATTCCAATAATTATATTTCCTTTAATATTAAGTTTTTCCATTACAATAATTGCCACAAAGGTCAAACATCCTAAAATAACTAATGGGTTTTTAATATCTCCTAAAGTTACAAGAGTAACCGGGTGATCTCCAACAACACCCATAATTTCAAGACCTATAATTGCAAGGAACAAACCAATTCCTGCTCCAATTCCAAGTTTTAAACTTCTAGGTATTGAGTTGATTAGCCAAGACCTTATTGGGGTTAAAGATATTATTAAGAACAATACTCCTGCAACCAATACCGCTCCTAGAGCAGCTTGAGGAGTGTAACCCATACCAGCAACAACTCCAAATGCAACAAAAGCATTTATTCCCATACCAGGCGCTAAACCAATTGGCCATGTTTTTCCGTAAAATGCCATGATGAAACAAGCTATTGCTGTTGCAAGAATTGTTGCTGTAAAAACAGCACCAAAATCAAAGAAACCTTTTTCTGGTCCCGCAAACTCACCTGACAATATAAATGGATTTAAAAACATTATGTAAGCCATTGTTAAGAAAGTTGTTACACCAGCTATTACTTCTGTTTTAAAATCAGTTTTATGTTTTTTATAATTAAAATATTTATCTAACATTAGACCTCCAAATCTAGCCCACAGTAGTCGATTCGAATTAAAAAATCAGAGTGAAATTATAAAAATGTAAAAAAAATGTTATTAAATTAATATTATTTACAACTACTGATTTAAAATTTATTTTAGACACATTCTCTTGTTACTTTAAACTATGAAAATAAAATCGTTAAAACTATTAATTATTTTTTTTTTACTTACGTTTGGATGTCAAACAGTAAAAGAAAAATCAGACGAAATAGTTAATAAAGAAAATGAAAAATACGGAAAATATTTAGGCGAACAATCAAAAAAGCTTAAAATAGAGATTGGTGAACCAACTGAAGATTTTATTAATGAAATTGGCAATGAGATCTTAGTTTACAAGACTAAAAAGTATGGAGTTCCTTGTGAGAGGAAATTTGAGGTAAATGCAACAGGAACAATCATAGGCTTCTCGACCAGCGGATGTATTTAATTGCTACTTTATGAATTTTAGAACTTGTGGGGAATTTCCCCACAAGCAAGGTTAATACTTATTTAATTTCAATAAGTTTTTTCTTTTTATACTCTGGCACAATTCTTTCACAAGCTACTGTCAAAAGTCCGTCTTTAAGTTCTGCACCATTTACTTTAATGTCGTCAGCAATAGTGAATGATCTTGCAAACTGTCTTTGTGAAATACCTTTGTGAATTATTTCACCGTTTTCATTTTTATCGTCAGTTTTATTAACTTGTTTTGTTCTTACAGTTAATAAATTATCCTCAAACTCAACCTCAACATCTTTTTTGTTAAAACCAGCAAGAGCAACTTCTATTGAATATTTGTCTTTACCCGTTTTTCTTATGTTGTAAGGTGGATAATTTGATTGAGTGCTCAAACCTCCATTCCCTAACATATTTTCAAACTGGTCGAACATATCGTCAAAACCAATTGAAAAAGGTCTTAGCGAGTTAAATATAGATAAATCCTTACTTGTCATAATATCCTCCTTTGTTAGCAAGG
>CAZBRW010000069.1:0-3785 GCA_964494555.1 uncultured Candidatus Pelagibacter sp.
TATTTTGTCTTTTTTTAATACTTTCTGTAATTTTCTTACATATAGCACTGCCAACGACCAATCCGTCAGCTTTTTTCAATTTTCCTATATTTTTTTCTGTAATTCCAAATCCAATAACACAATTTTTTTTAGGATTTATTCTTTTTATTTTATAATAATTATCTAATATTTTTCTTGGAGATACTTTTAATTTTGCTCCTGTGGTTGAGAGCATACTTATATAATAAATCATATTATGAGAATCTTTTATTATTTTCTTTGCTCTACTATAGGATGTGGTTGGTGATATTAATTGAATAAAGTAAATATTTTTTTTTTTACATTTTTTGGAAAAACTCTTGTTTTCTGGATAAGGTAAGTCTACAACAATTATTCCATCTACTCCTGATTTTTTACACTTTTTTAGAAAATTGTTTTCACCAAATTGATAAATCATATTATAGTATCCCATTAAAATTAAAGGCTTACTGAATTTGTATTTTTTATAATTTTCTACTATTGTAAAAACATCATTCATTTTAATTCCATTTTTGATTGCTCTATAAGCGCTTGTTTGTATTTGGCCCCCATCTGCTATTGGAGTATTGTGTGGAAAACCAAGCTCACATATATCTACATAATTAGATATAGATTTCAAAATAGCTAAGGAATTTTTTTTTGAGTTATCTCCTGCTACGGTATAAGTTAAAAGTGCTGGTCTTTTTTGTTGTTTTGCTTTTTTAAAAGCAAGACTAATTGGATTTAACATATTTTTTTCCCAATCTTTTTTTTAAAATAGCTCGATCTTTATAAGCATCACCACAACTATTCACTATTAATATTGTATCCTTACTTAGTTTTTTGGCTTCCTCTATAGCAACATGAAATGCGTGACTTGGTTCAAGAGATGGTTTCAAGTTTTCATACTTTGTAACAAGCTGGTAAGCTTTTAAAGCATCTTCATCACTTGCAGATGTATATCTTGCTCTTTTTGCATCTTTCAGGAAACAATGTAACGGTGAAACTCCTGGATAATCCAATCCAGCAGATATCGATTCTGTCTCCTCAATCTGTCCTATTTTATCTTGATTAACATATTGCATTGCACCATGAAGCACTCCGATTCTAGAACCATAAGTTAGAGGCGCTGCATGTTTTTTACTCTTTTTTGGTCCACCAGCTTCTACACCAATAAATTCTACTTGTTTTTTATCTAAATCCATAAAATCACTCCAAAATCCATAGCTTGATGATCCACCTCCAACACAATTATAAAGCTTAAGTTTTTTTGGCATTGATCCAAATTGTACTTTGATTTGAGATTTTAATTCTCTTGAAATTTGAGATGTGCTCCATCCACAAATTTTTACAAATATATTTGGCCCTACAGTGGATCCAACACACATATGTGTAGTATCACAATTTGAAACCCAATATCTCATGCATTCACTGACAGCATCTACTAAAGTCTGACTTCCTGTATATACAGGAATAATTTCAGCGCCGTTTTTTTTCATTGCATCACAATTAGGTTTTTGTCGTTTAATATCTTTTGCACCCATAAAAATTTTACATTTAAGTCCAAATTTTTTTGCCGCCATACTTAACATTTTTCCAGCATAACCGGCCCCTGTATCGCCAACGATGTACTTTTTTCCCATACTTTTACAAATTAAAGCATGCACAACAGCATTATAAATTTTATGAGCTCCTCCATTCGCATCAGATACAACCTTTGCCCAAATTTGTGCACCATTAAGATAATCTGATAAATTATTCAATTTTATAAAACGGGTTGGAGATCCTACATAATTTTGAAAATAATAATCTTTTTTTTTTAAAAAATTTTTATCTCTTCTTAGCTTATCAAAATTTTTTGTAAGATCATCAATTGGTTTTTTTAAAGTCTCGGGAATAAAATTTCCTCCAAATTTACCTCCCCAGAATCCATGCTTGTCATGCTGATCGATTAGCGGAATTTTTTTTCTTATCTTTATCATTTACTTTTTTTATATTTCTTAAAAATTTATCGATTTTTAGATTATCTTTTTCTCCTCGAGTTTCTAAACTTCCCGATATGTCAATAATATCTGTTATTTTCTCATATTTATCAAGTTTATCATTATATTTAATATTTCCAGCTAACATTTTATTTATTGGGTGAGTGACATTTTTTAACAACTGATGATTAAATCCTAAAGATTTTTCATAACCTTTACTATCAAATAAAATTATTTCAGAAATATTTACAAAATTCTTGTATTTTAAAACATCTTTTAAATTTTTAACAGTTATTGCAGTTATAATTTTTATTTTAAATTTTTTTTTAATAACTTTAGTTTTTTTAGGACTCACATCATATAGTTGTAAATAATCAAAATTAAGTTTCTTGATTTTTCTTAAAATTATTTCGTTAGGATTTACCAGAACAGAAACAAATTTAATTTTTTTCTTTTTTTTGCGATTTAATAGTTTTTTTAAGTTTTTATAGTTTAAATACCTCTTTGATTTTCGATAATTACATATGAAACCTAAAAATTTAGGTGGATATTTGTGATTTATTATAAAATTTAAAGTTTCAAAATTTTTAACACCACATATTTTTGCTTTCATTATTCAAATTTTTTTAAATTGTATTCCCAATTACCCATTCTAGAATATGATACCTTCATAATTATATTATTTTCTTTATTGTACCAAATATTAAAATTTAACCTTTTATCCTCAGGTAAATTTTCATTTTTTGACTTTAAGACAAAATGTTGTGTTGTGTATGTTTTTCCATTTATAATTAAATTTTCATTGCCTATAAAGGTGACTACTTGCTCTTTTATACTTCCTGATAAAGGGCTAATTTGTTTATTAGCTATTAATATTTTATTATTCCACCAATTTCCAATAACATGGTCGTTACTAGCTTCTCCCGAATAAGATGAGCCATTAATTTGAAATTTTTTAGTTTTGTTTTCTAAAAATAAATTTACAAATTTTTTCTTGTCATTCTGTAGAGTGTTTGATTCGAAAAAAACTAATTTACCATCTTTATATTTTTCTAGCGCTTCGCTAACGACTGAAAAAATTTTAATACCCATTATGTTAACTTTAAAACTTGTTTCGTTTCGTACAGTCATAATTTTATCTTTATGTTTAAAATAATAATTGCTATGACCAATTATTTTACCGTTTCTAACAACATTCATTTCAATTTTAGATATTTTTCTGAAACTATCAAAATTAGCAAATACGTTAGATGAAGTTAAAATAATTATTAAAAAGTATAGTATTTTTTTCATTTTATTGGATTTTAGTTCACGAAAGTATAAATAATAGAAAAAAAATATGTTTTTAACTATAAAAAAAATACCAAAAGTTTCATGGAGCTCGAAAAAACCTTATAATTTAAGACCAAATTTTTCTACCTTTATATTTTTGTGCCTTGGGCTAGCAATATTTGGTTTAGGAGAAGGTTTGTTAATTATATCATTAACGGGCGCGTCTCCTTGGAGTGTTTTAGCTCAGGGTATTTCGATAAATCTAGGTTACTCAATAGGCATAGTTACATTTTTTGTCAGCCTATTTGCATTATCTTTATGGATATTTTTAAGTCAAAAACCAGGAATAGGAACTATTTTTAATATTATAATTATTGCTGGTATGATTGATTTATCAATATTTTATATCGATACTCCATTAAATTATATTGGTCAACTTACAATGGCAGTAATTGCCGTTTTACTTGTTGGGCTTGGAAGTGGAATATATTTAATTGCTAACTTAGGACCAGGTCCAAGAGACGGATTAATGAC
>CAZBRW010000070.1:0-3735 GCA_964494555.1 uncultured Candidatus Pelagibacter sp.
TAAATGATACTAAACCTGGCGAGCCACTATTATTACATGATGAACCTATTTATTGCGAAAATAGAATTGTTGGCAGAACAACATCGGGCAATTATTCCTTTAATTATAAAAAATCTTTAGCATTTGGTTATATTAACTCCTCTTCAAATCTTGAGGATTTTAAGGGTAAAGAGATATTCATTGAAATAGAAAAGATTAAGTACCCAGCTACATTTTTAAAGGGAGCCCTAAAAGATAAAAGTGTTAAATTTGGTTAATACAAAACCAATTTGAGCATAAATCTCAATATTTTCTAATTTTAAGTCTCGTCAAATTTTAATTTTTATGATGTAATTAGTTTATTATAAAACCATGAGCAAAGAAAACCTTTCAAACAAAAATCAAAATTTATTTTCTAAACCTAAAATTATTGGGAAGTCAAAAGTTGATATAAATATTTTATTAAATAAAGTTAGAGAGGAAGAAAAAAAAGAAAATGTTTCTAAATCTATATTGATAGGTTTTATTTCAATTTCTGTTTTAAGCTTAGGTTTAATTTTATCTGCGTAGATATTAATTTAACAATATTAGAGAATTACCAAATCAATTTTTTGTTTACCTAATCTTTCATTTCCACTATCTGTTACCAAATAAGTCTCACCTAAATTCATTGCTAATTGATTTTCTGAGTCCATTAATATCATATGCATGAAAAATACATTGCCGGTTTCAATTATATATGGGTTACCAGTATATAACATAGGCACATCCATCCAGTTCGGAGAGAATGTAGTTCCCAAAGAATAACCACAAGCATTCATTCTAGCTTTATTATATCCAAGATCATCAAATGTTTTTGCATGGACATCAAATACTTCACCAATTTTATTCCCTGGTTTTAATTTTTTTTCACAATTTTTTAATGATTCAATACATGCTTCGTGCATTTTATAATGTTTGGGATCGGCTTTACCAATTGGTATAGTTCTAAACATAGCAGAGTGATAATGTCTGTATGTACCAGCCCATTCTATAGTCAACTGGTCTGGATTTTTTAAAATTTGTTTTTCAGATTGATAACGACATAGAAGAGCATTTTTTCCAGAACCAATTATAAATTCATTTGCTGGATAATCTCCACCTCCTTCAAATATAACTCTATTCATTTCAGCTAATATCTTAGACTCACTAACACCAGCTTTGGCATGTTTCCAAACTTCATCAAGAGCTTTGTCAGCAAGTTCTGAAGCTTTTCTTACATAAACAATTTCTTCTTTTGATTTTATCACTCTTAAATTTGTAATTAAATCAGATTTATCTTCAATTTTGCAATAATGTTCTAACGATTTATTAAGCCTTAAAGCATTTCGTCCAGTTAATCCGTATGCTTCATATTCAACACCTAGATTTTTTCCTTTAAGATTTAATTCATTTAAAATAATTTTAAGATCATCTGTTGGATTTGACCCAGCTTTATCAACCCAAATTCTTATATCTTCAATATTAGATGTGTTTTCTGCTTGCCTTAAATCTGGAGCTCTAGTTAACAAAACTACATTTCCTTTGTTATCTAGAATTAAGGACTGAAAAAAAACATAACCAAAGGTGTCATAACCGGTTAACCAATACATAGACTCTTGTCTAAACATAATTAAAGCGTCAATATTTTGTTTTTTCATTTTATTTAAAACTTTAGATTTTCTTTGAAAAAACTCTCCTTTTGAAAAATGTAATCCCATTATTGCAATACAGACATTGGATCTAATCTTGTTTGGAACCAATTAACTCTAAAGTCTAAGTGAGGACCGGTTGATCTTCCAGTAGATCCAACAGTTCCAATCATATCTCCTTGGTTAATTTGATCTCCAACTGAAACTAATACTGTTTCCAGGTGTGAATAGATTGTTGATATGCCATGACCATGGTCCATAATAATTGTACCTCCAGTATAGTACAGATCTTCCTCAGCCATTGTCACAACTCCTGATCCAGATGATTTAATCAATGTTCCTTGTTTGGCGGCTATATCAATCCCGTAATGAGGCCATTTTGGCTTTCCATTCAAAATTCTTTGACTTCCATACACACCGCTAATTATACCTTTTACAGGCATAATAAATTGTTCTTTAAAAAAAGGTAAATCAGAATTTATAGCTCTTGCTTCACCAATTTTATTATTTTCATCTTTAATTCTTTTATAAACTGATTCAGGAGGTGTAACTTTACTTTCTTCAAGACCATCTATTCTTTGAATATTATATTTTCTCTTAAGAACTTTTTTTATTATTTTTTCTACCTTTCCACCTGTAATTTTTGTGATTGTTACATCAAATTTTCTATCTCGGTCAATTCCAAAAACAAAATAACCATCTTTTGAAATTTTAACGTTTTTTTTGTCTATAATTATTTTTGATGAGGGATCAGTTATTCCAACAATGAAATGACCTTGTAAAAATTTACCTTTAAATTCTAATGAATTTGAATGATTTAAAGGCAGAATAATAAAAAAAATTATTATTGAAAAAAAAAAATTATTTAATTTTTTCATATGCCAAGTCAGCATTTTGATAATGAACGTTTTCGTTAAGCTCCAAGAAATTTTTAAATCTTAAATGTTTTAACTTTTCTTTATCTTCAGAATAATTTATATTGTCATTTATCTTTCTTACCATCCCAACTCCATGATCTGCTAAAATAACTTTGAATTCTATTCCATCTGTTTTAGCAAGTTCGATAGATACTTTCCAACAGTCTCCTGTCCATAATTCATTTCTTCTTGGAACATATTCTTCAAGAAAGTTTCTTGGTATGAAATCATGAAAAAAAATAAAACCATTTTTATTTAAACAATTTAATGAATTAATAGCATCTGACTGGCATTGATCATAATGGTGGAGACCATCAATAAAAATTACATCAAATTTTTCCTTATTTTGTAGAAAGAACTCATCACTAGTTCCTAAAAATGTCGGATATGATCCTGGATCGGGGTCTACACTAATTTTATTTTTCGCATTTATTATATTAAAGGTTTGATTTGTGAAAACACCAATCTCTAAATATTTAACAGTATTAATGTTATACAAACTTAAAGCTTTATTTATAAAATCGTATCTTTTTAATTTACTTAAATTTCCCCATTCGATATTTATATATTCTTTGTGATAAATTCTTTTTAAAAAGCCCGTTACGGAGTTTTTAATATTTTGATCTTTTATTTTAGTTAATGACCCTTTAATAACTTTTTCTAAATTGGTGTCATCATAAGATGAGTAGAATTTTTTTAAACTTATTTTGCTGTCCATCCGCCATCTACCAATAATGAAGTTCCAGTAATCATAGATGCTGCATCTGAGGCCAAAAAAACGACTGAGGACGCTATTTCATTTAGTTCTGCAAATCTACCAAGTGGAATATTGTTTAAAGTTTCTTTTCTAAATTTTTTATTTTTTAAAAATTTTTTTGTCATCGGAGTAACAACAAATGTTGGTGCTATTGAATTTACCCTTATGTTAAATTTTGCTAAATCTATTGCCATTCCTCTTGTTAAACCTTCTAAACCCCATTTATTCATGTTGTACACACTTCTTATGGGGCCACCGACATGACCCATTTGAGATGACATGTTTATTATTGCACCCCCAACTTTTTTTCTACTTTTTAATTTTATCATTTTTAGAGAACATAGTTGTGCAAGATTAAAAGTTGCCATTGTATTAATCTTAACTAAATACTCCATGTTTTTAGTTTTAACTT
>CAZBRW010000071.1:0-3733 GCA_964494555.1 uncultured Candidatus Pelagibacter sp.
TTTTTAAAATTAATATTTTTTTCAATTGAATAAGCTATATTTAAAATATTTTGTTCATCAAAAGCCTTGCCTATTACTTGAAGTCCTAAGGGGTGGCCACTTTTATCATGTCCACCTGGTATTGATATTGCGGGAAGACCCGCTAAATTAATTGGTACAGTAAAAATGTCATTTAAATACATTGAAACAGGATCATTTGTCTTTTCACCTATCTTAAAAGCTGAACTTGGGGTTGATGGAGTTAGTATAGCATCGACTTTTTTATAAGCTTCATCAAAATCATTTTTGATTAATCGTCTAACTTTTTGAGCTTTTAAATAATAAGCATCATAATATCCAGAAGATAAAACGTATGTTCCTATCATTATCCTTCTTTTTACTTCATCACCAAAGCCCTGTGATCTTGTATTTTCATACATATCAACTAAACTCTCTCCTTTTGATCTAAATCCGTACTTTACACCATCATATCTTGCCAAATTTGATGAGGCTTCAGCTGGTGCTACAATATAATAAGTTGGTAAAGCATAATTAGTGTTAGGTAACGAGATATCTACAATTTCACCTCCATTAGACTCAATTATTTTCATACCTTTTTTCCAAAGTTCATCAATTTCCTCTGGCATTCCATCAACTCTATATTGCTTCGGTATTCCAATTTTTTTTCCTTTAATATTATCATTTAAATCTTTTAAGTATGGGTCTCTATTAAAGTCTACAGATGTTGAGTCTTTGTTATCATAAGAACTCATTACTTCTAACATTAACGCACAATCCCTTACATTGTGAGTCATAGGTCCTGCTTGATCCAAGGAAGATGCAAAAGCAACAATTCCGTATCTTGAACAACTTCCATAAGTAGGTTTAAGACCAACTGTACCTGTAAATGATGCTGGCTGTCTAATAGAGCCTCCAGTGTCAGTTCCAATAGTAGCTGGTGTTAATTTTGCAGCAAGCGCTGAAGATGAACCACCAGAAGAGCCACCTGGAACTAAGTTTTCAGATATTGGATTTTGAACGTTTCCAAAAAAACTAGTTTCATTAGATGACCCCATAGCAAATTCATCACAATTTAATTTACCAATAATTATTCCACCTTCATCTAAGATATTTTGTGTAACTGTTGACTCATATGTTGGAATGAAATTTTCTAATATTTTGCTACCAGCTGTTGTTCTAATGTCTTTAGTGCAAAAAAGATCTTTTACTGCTAATGGTATACCAGGTAATTTTTTATTAAAATCAGGCTTCTCATCAAATTCTTTAGCTTTTTTAAGCGCATCCTCAAAATTTTCTGTTATATATGAATTTAGTTTGTTTGATTTTTGAGATCTTTCAATAAATGCATTGGTAACTTCTTTAGATGAAAGGTCCTTTTTTTTAATTTTTTCAACTAACTCGAATAGTTTTAAATCAGTTATATTTGACATTATTCAACTACCTTTGGCACTACGAAGAAATCTTCATTATCTTCAGGGGAATTTTTAAGTATATCTTCTCTTATATTTTTTGATTTAATTTCATCTTTTCTAAGTTTTAGATTTGTCTCCGCGATTGATGTAAGAGGTTCAACTTTTTTTGTGTCTAATTCATCTAGTTTTTCGATGAGTTTAAATATTGAATTTAAATCATTGCTCAATTTTTTGGCTTTTTCATCATCAATTGAAATTCTTGATAACCTTGAGATGTGTTTTACAGTTTTAAGATCTATTGTCATATGATAAGAATATGAAAACTATCATTTAATCTAAAAAAAACAATATGATCACTATAGATGAACTTAGAGATAAATTAGATAATAAAGCTCGATTAATTGGATTAGATATAGGAACAAAACATATCGGTATAGCAATTTGTGACGATAAAAGAAAAATTGCGACTCCTTTTAAAACACTCGATTACATAAATATGAGTAGACTTATAGATGATTTAAAAATCATAATAGATGAAAATGATATAAAAGGAATGATTGTTGGATATCCAATAAATATGGATGGATCTTTAGGAAAGAGTGCTCAATCTGTTAATGACAAGACCAAAATTATATCAGAGACTATAGATATATATATTTGTCTTTGGGATGAAAGACTCTCAACTTCAGGATCTTTTAATATAGAGAGCAATTTAGACATTAAATTTGCAAAAAGAAAAAAAAATATCGATGAAAAAGCCGCAAGTTTTATATTACAAGGAGCAATTGATTATTTAAATAATTAACACTTGCGTTAAATAGTTATTAAGGCTATAGAGTTTGTTTTAATGGCAAAAACAAAGCAAGCTATTAAAATTTCACAAAAACACTTATTGGGTATTCAAGATCTATCAATTAGCGATATT
Organism: uncultured Candidatus Pelagibacter sp.; assembly: GCA_964494555.1. GTDB lineage: Bacteria > Pseudomonadota > Alphaproteobacteria > Pelagibacterales > Pelagibacteraceae > Pelagibacter. The sequence goes on from CAZBRW010000071.1 coordinate 2,338, forward strand.
AATTTGATATTAGATGAGGCAAAAAATTTTATATCACTAAACAAAAGTAAAAATAAAAAAATTGACATTCTAAGAGGAAAAACTCAAATTAATCTTTTCTTTGAGCCTTCAACAAGAACTCAAAGCTCATTTGAGCTTGCGGGAAAAAGATTAGGTGCTGACGTTATGTCAATGAATATAACTAATTCTGCAATTAAAAAAGGTGAAACACTTATAGATACTGCTATGACATTAAATGCTATGCATCCAGACATAATTGTTGTTAGGCACCAAGACTCAGGAGCATCTAACCTACTTTCACAAAAAGTAAATTGTGCTGTCCTTAATGCGGGTGATGGTCGTAGAGAACATCCGACTCAAGCATTATTAGATGCACTTACTATTATAAATAGAAGAAAAAAAATCCAAGGTTTAAAAATTGCAATATGTGGTGATATTCTTCATTCAAGAGTCGCAAGATCAAATATATATTTATTAAATATGCTTGGAGCAGAAGTTAATGTTGTGGCACCATCAAACCTAATGCCAAATGAAATTGATAGATTGGGTGTAAATACCTTTTCAGATATGAATGAAGGTCTAAAAGATTGTGATATTGTTATGATGTTAAGATTACAAAATGAGCGAATGGAAAGTTCATTTTTGTCATCTAACCGTGAATATTATGAATACTATGGCTTAACACCCGATAAGTTATCAAACGCTAAAGATGATGCATTAATTATGCATCCAGGTCCTATGAATAGAGGAATAGAAATTGATACCAAGTTAGCAGATGATATTAATAAGAGTGTTATTAAAGAGCAAGTTGAATTAGGTGTGGCTGTAAGAATGGCTTGCTTAAAAATATTTTGTGAACAATGAAAAAAAAATATTTCTTAAATGCTAATATAGTTGATCCACACAATTCATTAGAGGAAATTGGTGGCTTAATTGTGAGTGAGAATGGAAAAATTGAAGCAATAGGAAAAAAGGTTAATAAAAACAACATTCCATCAAGAGAAAAATTTATTGATTTAAAAGAAAAATATATATTTCCTGGGATCGTTGATATGCGTGTCTTTGTTGGTGAGCCCGGATATGAATACAAGGAAAATTTTAGAACATTAAGTAATGCGGCACTAGCGGGAGGAGTTACTTCGGTTGTTACAATGCCAAATACATCGCCAGTTATTGATAATGTATCGATAGTAGATTTTTTAAAACGACGTGGACGTGACAAATCTAAAATCAATATTCATCCAACTGCAACACTTACAAAGAATCTTGAGGGTACAAATATGACGGAGTTTGGTTTGCTTAAAGGTAAAGGCATAGTAGGATTTACGGATGGTTTAAAAACAATCCAAAATACAAGATTAATGTCCAGAATTATGAAATCAGCATATGACTTGGA
>CAZBRW010000072.1:0-3726 GCA_964494555.1 uncultured Candidatus Pelagibacter sp.
GTGGTGCCAAAGGTATAGGCCTAGCTACTGCTCAAAGAATACTCAATGAAGGCGGCAAAGTCATTCTATGGGATTTCAAAGAAGACGATCTAAACAAATCTGTTAATAATTTTAAAGAACAAGGTTTTGATGTTTTTTCGCAGGTGTGTGATGTTACAAACAAAGAACAAGTATATAGCAATGCAAATATCATTAAAGAAATATTTGGTGGTATTGATATCTTAATTAACAATGCTGGAACAGTATATACAGGATATATGTTGGATCGTACTGACGAAGAACTAGAGAATATGATAAATGTCAATTTTACATCAATGGTTTATACTATTAGAGCGTTTATGCCAGCAATGCTTGAAAAAAACAAAGGGCATATTATTAATATTTCTTCTGCATCTTCATTAATTGGTGCTCCTAAATTAGCAATATATGCAGCAACAAAATGGGCTGTCATGGGGTTGACAGAGTCTTTAAGACTCGAAGCAATTAAGATGGGTAAGAAGGGTGTAAGATTCTCTTCAATACATCCCAACTTTTTGAAAAAAGGCTTATTTGAAGGAACAAAACTTAATATTTTAGGCTCCATCTTTGCACCAGGCGTCAAATCGCATGATACGGTAGCAAAAGTAATAGTAAATAGAGCAATTCGTTTTGGATTTCATTCACCTAAAATTCCATGGATTATGAACCAATCTGTTTTATTAAGAGCTTTGCTCCCTAGTTCCTTACTGGTAAAATTTGGCAGTCTTTATGGATTGAATAGTATGATGGATGACTATACTGGCTATAAGGATGGTCGTTAATTTTTTTCTTTACTATGAATATCGATAATAATTAAAATAAGCTCATGAATAACTCAATAAAGACATTAACAATTATTTTTAGTTTTTCATTTTTCACAAGCTGTGAAAATGAGCCTACTACGCTTGATTCTACTACGCTGCAGGATGAAAAATCATTGATTGTGACTTTTGAAGATTCGTTGAGCTATTCTATGGGGATTAATATTGCTCAAAATTTACCTAAGACTCAATTAAATCGTGATCTTGTAAAAGAAGGAATGGATAATTATTGGCAAAAACAAACACCACGAATAAACAACGCTGATAGACAGATAGTATTACGCAAATTCAGTATAATAAATTCACAAACAGAAATAGATGCAATGCAAGCAGCCGGAGAAGATGCTAGAGTATTATCTAGAGAGAATAAAATTTTAGGTCAAGAGTTTTTAGAAAAAAATAAAGTAAAAGAAGGCGTGCGCGTGCGCCAACGTAGTGGATTGCAGTATAAAGTAATTAAACAAGGCTTTGGTCCAGTCCCTGACTACGACGATACAGTAACTGTTCACTATAACGGGTATCTTATTGATGGATACAAATTTGACAGTAGTTATGATCGTGGTAACCCTGCTGAATTTGGAGTTAATGGAGTAATTGCGGGATGGTCAGAAATACTACAAACAATGCCTGTTGGTTCGAAATGGGAAGTCTATATACCTTATAATTTAGCTTATGGAGAAACTGGAGTTCGAGCTTCTAAGTTGGGAGATTATGTTATCCCACCTTCCTCAGTGCTTATCTTTGAAATAGAGCTATTAGGCATTGCTGAGTAATCTTCAGGCTTTTCAAATATTAAATCAATAATTTCCGATAATAATTTAAATAGGAGACGTTTAATATGATGTTTTTAAAAAAATGGAATATAATACTGTTGATTGCATTTTCATCGTTAGTTGCTCAAGATATTAGTGGAAAAGTTGTTTTTGCTTACAGTAATTCAGATGATAGTAGCAAAATTGATGGATTTGGTTTAAACCGAGTATATCTTAATTTTTCTAAAGAAATTTCAGATGAATTATCTGTAACAATTCAAACAGATGCTTACCCAGAAAGTTCTTCTCAAAATATTTATCTTAGAAATGCCAAAGCAGACTGGAAAACATTAAATGGAAATGTTGTTATTGGATTACAAGAAATGAATATGTTTAAAGTTCAACAAATGAACTGGGGAAAACGATATCTTGATAAAACTGTAATGGATCGTATGCAATATTCTAGCGTTGCTGATATGGGAATAGGATATTATCATTCAAAAGATAAATTCCATGGAAGTATTTTAATAACAAATGGCGCTGGTTTTAAGAAATCAGAAACCGATTCACATAAAAAGCTATCCCTACAGTTTATTTATGGAACTGTAAAGCTGTCTAAGTCAGATGGATTTAATGTAGGAGCAGTTTTATCTCATGAGCCTTATGATAGAAAAGGTGAAGTTACTATTCCAGAAGAGCCAGCAGGAGAGCACAGTAAAAAAGTGTTCGGAGTATTTGGTGGTTATGCAAAAGATAATTTACGAGTTGGAGCAGAATGGAGCCAGTTAGATGATTCTGGATTATTAGATGGAAATTATAACAATAATTTGACCTCTGTTTATTGTAATTATGTGTATAAAAACAAACAAACTTTGATTGTTAAGTATGATATGGTATCGGGTAATAAAGATGCTAATTATGCATTATTAGGAATCGAATTTGCACCCACTAAAGGTTTGATGGTTTCACCAAATGTTCGTTCTAATGACGGAACCACAGCAATAGGGGTCAACTTTGAATTCCAATTCTAAAATGAAGAATTTTTTTAAAAGACTAACTAAAATATTTATCGTATCGATAGCATTGCTAATTATAAGTAGCTGTCAGAACAATGATAAAATTATACTGTCTGATCCTCTATTCTCTACCGAATCTATAGAAAATGCTGGTATAGACAGCATAGGATTTCTAATGAGAAAACATGTCATTGTTGTTACCGTGAAAGATAAAAATGAGATTCATTTATATGGTGCAATGGATGGAAAATTTAAAAAATCTATCTCACGCGAAGGTGCTTTTCCGAATGGTATCACAGTAATAAATGATCAATTTGTCCTAGTAACAGAAAGAGATAATAAACATGTTGCCGTATTTAACACTTCAATGGAATTTCTAGGTTCTTTTGGAGAAAATGAATTAGGAAGTCCTTATGGTATTTCTTACTACAAGGTTGATGATGGCAAGTACAAGGTATTTGTAACAGATAGCTATGAATACAATAATCCAAAACAAGATAGAATCCTATCATGGGATTTCAGTATTAATGACGACACTTTCGCTGTTAGCTCTGCATCAATATTTGGAAATCCAACTTTATATCAAGTAGAGAGCATTCATGTAGATAAGCATTTTAAAACAATGCTAGTTGCTGAAGAAATGGAAGAGCATCATAAAATAATGGCGCTAGATCTAGAAACAGGTCAAACAAAAGTGGATGATTTAGGAGATTTTAATAGAGGTAATGACCCTGAAGGTATTGCTTTAGTCAAAAATAAAGATAATACAGGGTATTGGATTTGTACTGAACAAAGTAAAACTGATAATCGTTTCCATTTGTACGATCGTCAAACCTTAGAACGTATTTCCACCATGTATTTAGAAGATGTTTCATACACAGATGGAATTACTACAGCATATATGCACGGAAATTGGTATTTATATGCAGTAGATAATGATAAGCGTGTTGTAGCATTCCAATTGCCAGAAATCAATTAGAAGTCTTTGTTTATTTATTTATATTTGTTTAAATGCACAATTCATTTTAGATAGTCATGTTTGATTACTTACTATATTTAATCACTCTTCTTTACGCGATATATTTTTTTAGAAATTCAATTATTATAAACATCTATAAA
>CAZBRW010000073.1:0-3696 GCA_964494555.1 uncultured Candidatus Pelagibacter sp.
TTAATTTTGCTAACCATTTGAATAGTTTTATCAAATAAATCATTTCTTATTTTTTCTGTGAGTACTGGACTTGGCGTTTCCTCGATAAGTTTTTGGTGTCTTCTTTGAACAGAACAGTCTCTTTCGTGTAAATGTACAGTTCTATTTTTTCCTGACAATATTTGAACCTCTATATGTCTTGGATTTTCAAAAAATTTTTCAATATACACTTCATCATTGTTAAAAAACTTTTTAGCCTCTAGTTTAGCTGTAAAAAAAAGTTGCTCAAAATCTTCTAATTTTCTTACAATCTTCATTCCTTTTCCTCCACCTCCACCAGCGGCTTTAATTAAAACTGGAAAACCTATTTTTTCTGAAATTTTTTTAGCCTCATTAATATCTGATACACCACCCTCTGAACCTTCTATAACTGGTAACCCGTATTCTTTGGCTATTTTTTTAGCCTGAATTTTATCACCCATCATTTTAATTAGTTTTGATGAAGGACCTACAAACTTTATGTCGTTATCTTCAAGAATTTTTGCAAATTCATAATTCTCAGATAAAAAACCATATCCAGGATGAACAGCTTCAGCATTTGTTAATTCAATTGCTGACATTATGGCAGGAATATTTAGGTAGCTATTTGATGGTTGGTGAGATCCTATACAAACAGACTCATCAGCTAGCCGAACATGCATGCTTTCCTTATCAACATCTGAATGAACTGCAACACAAGATATTCCCCATTCTTTACATGCTCTAATAATTCTTACTGCAATTTCCCCACGATTAGCAATTAGTATTTTTTTAAACATTAATTCAAAACAGCAATTATTTGACCAAATTCAACTGGTTGACCATCTTCAACATTAATTTCTTTTATAATTCCATCGAAAGGGGATGGAACGTGATTCATAGTTTTCATAGCTTCAATAATCATCACAGTATCACCTTTTTTAATTTTCTTCCCGATTTCAACGAATTTTTTTCCTCCAGGTTCTGGTGCTAAATAAGCAGTTCCAATTATAGGTGATGTAATTTTTTTACCATCATTTTTTTCTTCTATCTTGTTTTGATTGTTTGATAAGTTTTTATGATTATTATTTTCTTTTAAGAAATTTGATTTTGCAGCTTTAGAAACTTTTACTGAAGTTTCATTATCTGAATATTCTAGCTCTGTTAAATTAAATTCATTTAAATAATCAGTTAATTCTTTAATTATTTTTTTATCTATTTTCATTTTTTAATATTTGATGCATTGAATTTATGGCCAAAATATAGCCATTAGTACCAAGCCCACAAATTATACCAGTCACAATATCACTAATAAGAGATTTTTTCCTGAATTCTTCTCTTTTATAAATATTTGATATATGTAACTCTATTATTGGTTTTTTAAATATATTTAGTGCGTCACGAATAGAAACTGAAGTATGCGTAAAACCTCCAGCATTAATTATCATTCCATCATGTTGAAGTCTTGCTTCTTGTATAATACTTACAATTTCTCCTTCAATATTTGTCTGCCTAAAATCTAATTTTAAATTAAGTTCCTTACATTTCGCAATACATTGGTTTTTTAAATCATCGAAAGTAACAGAGCCATATTGTGATTGTTCTCTTTCTCCTAATAGATTAAGATTAGGCCCATTTATAATAATTATTTTGTTCACTCTAAACTTTATATTATATGAATAAAAAAAATAAAATAAAAATAAAACTCAATGGAAAAACAGTTTTAATACCTAAAAATAGTTCTTTAAAAAATTTGGCTAATAAATTTAAAATTCCTTTAAATAAGGTTGCAATTGAGATAAATATGGAAATTATAGATAAGCGAAAATTAAACAAGATTATAATAAAATCATCTGACAAAATTGAAATAGTACAATTTATTGGTGGAGGGTAACGAAAAAATGGATAAGTTAAAAATAGCAAAAAAGACTTTTTCATCAAGATTAATTGTAGGCACAGGTAAATATAGTTCCATGAGCGAGTGTGCAAAAGCTATTAAAATTTCTGGAGCAGAAATTGTTACAGTAGCTGTTAGAAGAGTTAATATATCAGATACAAAAAAACCTCTATTAATGGATTTTATTGACCCTAAAAAGATTACATATTTACCTAATACCGCAGGTTGTTTTAATTCAAAAGATGCTCTTAGAACATTAAGATTGGCTAGAGAAATAGGTGGATGGAAATTAGTCAAGTTAGAAGTTTTAGGAGATAAAAAAAGTTTATTTCCAGACATGATAGAAACTTTAAAATCTACTGAGGTTTTGACAAAGGAAGGTTTTGATGTAATGGTTTATTGTAACGATGATCCATTAATGGCAAAGAGATTAGAAAATGTAGGAGCTGTTGCAATAATGCCTTTAGCTGCTCCTATAGGCTCAGGATTAGGAATTCAAAATCCAGTGAATATAAAAATTATACGAGATCTAACAAAACTTCCTTTGATAATCGATGCAGGTATTGGACAAGCATCTGATGCAGCGCAGACAATGGAGCTAGGTTGCGATGGAGTACTAGTTAATACTGCAATTGCAAAAGCAAACAAACCATACATTATGGCAGAGGCAATGAAATTAGCTGTAATTGCAGGAAGAAAATCTTATTTATCGGGAAGAATTAAAAAAAATTTATTTGGAAGTGCTTCCTCACCAAAGATAGGAATTATTTAATTTTTCTCTTAAAAAATTTTTTCTTAGATCGTTTTTTTTTAAAATTAATATTTCCTTTTTTTTCTTTAAAATTTTTATCTGATTTTGATTTATTAAGGATATTTTCTTTATCTATTTTGTATATATTTTCTATTTTTTCTATAACTTTTTTGTTTTTACTCTCAAAACTTACCACATAATCAGATGGTTGCATATTATCATCATGGTCGATATTTATTTTTAATTTATTTTTTCTTTCAAAAAATTTGATATTTTCAGAAAAATTTTCCTGAATAAAATTTTTCACTTTTTGGTTAACAGTTATATTAATAACTTTTGATTTATTTTCGATTGACTTTAATTCTACTAATTTTATTATTTTTAAAGATAGAGACTCATTTGTTAAAGTTATTTGCCACTTAATATTGCTTTCTCTTAGTCTTTGTCTAGACATTTCTAAAAGACCAAAATTACTTATTCTACCAATCTGAATTCTAGCTCTATCGGATCTACATTTTTCTTTTAATTTTCTTTCGACCTGTTTTCTATTATTAAAATTTAACATATCAATGAAATCAATTATTATTAAACCAGAAAGATCTCTAATTTTTAATTGTCTTGCTATTTCTTCAGCAGCTTCCATATTCGTGTCTAAAGCAGTATTTTCAATATTTTTTTGTTTAATTGACTTTCCTGAGTTTACATCAATAGAAATTAATGCCTCTGTAGGATTAATTTCTAAATACCCACCAGAATTTAATTTAACTTGTGTTTGAAATATTTCATAAAGTTTACTTTCTATTTTTTCTTTAAAAAATAATGGGAGTTTATCTCTGTATTTTTTTATTTTTTTAACACCTTTTGGCATTATCATCTTCATATAATTTTTAGCTTTTTGATATCCTTCATTTCCTTCAACAAAAATATTCTGCGTATCATCATCATACATATCTCTAAGACTTCTCTTTATGATGTCACTTTCTTGGTGCACCAAAGAAGGAGCTATTGAATTTATTGCATTGTCTTTTATTGAATTCCAAATATTTAATAA
>CAZBRW010000074.1:0-3680 GCA_964494555.1 uncultured Candidatus Pelagibacter sp.
GTATAAATAAATTAAATAAAAAAGTTAATTTTAAGGCAAGTACTGGCTTTGTTCCTACAATGGGTTCTCTTCATAATGGTCATATATCACTTATAAAGCAGTCAAAAAAAATATGCAAAAAAACAATTGTCAGTATTTTCGTTAATCCAACTCAATTCAATAATACTAAAGATCTAAAGAATTATCCGAGAAATTTAGATGGTGATATAAAGATTCTAAAAAAACTCAAAGTCGACTATCTTCTTATGCCAAGATCATATGAGTTATATAAAAGTAAGAAAGATAGAAAAATTAAATTAAATAAAATGGATATAATAATGTGTTCATTAAAAAGGCCGGGTCATTTTGAGGGAGTTTTGGCAGTTATAAATCAATTCTTAAGAAATATTAAACCAACTCATATTTTTTTAGGTGAAAAAGATTATCAACAATTATTTCTTATTAAAAAATTTATAAAAAATAAATTTAATATTAAAATAAAACATTGTAAAACTGTAAGAGATAGAAATATGATAGCTTTATCTTCAAGAAATGTTTTATTAAGTAACACTGACCTAATGAAATCTTCTATGATTGCCAAATTATTGTTTAAATATAAGATTAACCTAAAGAAAAATATTGTGCTCAAAAAAAATCTAAAAAGTATCTATAGTAAGATTAATAGTATAAAAAATATTAAGATTGACTATTTGGAAATAAGAAACATGATAAATCTATCAAAAAATTTTAATAAGAATAATTTCAAAATATTCATAGCTTATTATAATAAAAAAATTAGACTAATAGATAATTTTTAAACTAATAAAAAAAATAAGCCCCAACTCCTAGAAATGATAAAAAACCTATAACATCAGTTATAGTTGTTACAAATACACTTGAAGCTATCGCTGGATCAATATTCATTTTTTTTAATGAAACTGGAACAAGTATCCCAAATAAACCTGCTACAATCATATTCAATATCATAGAAATAGATATAATTAATGAAAGTGTTGTATCTTTAAACCATAATTGAACAATAACAGCACTTATTATAGCAAATATTATTCCGTTTAAAATCCCAATCGAAAATTCTTTAACTATATTTTGTGAGAAATTATTTTTTGTTAATTCATTGGTGGCTATTGTGCGGATTGTTACTGCTAAGGTTTGCATTCCTGCATTTCCTCCCATTGATGCAACTATTGGCATTAAGACAGCGAGTGCAACAACTTTTTCAATATCTTCTTGAAAAAATCCAATCACAACTGAAGCAATTACAGCTGTGAATAAATTTAGCAACAACCAAGTGAATCTTCTTTTTGTTTTTTTTAAAATTCCATCTGTAATTTCCTCGTTTCCAACACCTGCCAACCTTAGTGCATCTTCTTCTGCCTCTTCTCTTAATACAGTCAAAATATCGTCACTAGTGATCATACCTACCAACTTATTATTTTTATCCACTACGCATGCTGAGTTAAGATTATAGTTTTCAAATAAATGACCTACCTCTTCTCTATCCATATCAACAGGAATAGATAATTGAGACTCATTCATTATTGAAATCATTTTAGACTCACGCGATGATCTTAAAACTTTGGATGAAGAAACCGTACCGATAGGCTTAAATTCATTATCAACAATAAAAATTTCTAAAAACTCTTCTGGTAAATCTTTATTTTCTCTCAAATAGTCTATCGTTTGACCAACTGACCAATTACTTGGTATTGCAGTAAATTCCCTTTGCATTATTCTAGCTGCAGAATCCTCAGGATAACTTAAGCTTTCTAGTAGTACAAATCTGTCTTTGGGAGGTAGTGATCTTAGAATGTCATTTTTATTTTTTTCATCTAAGTTTTCTAAAACTTTAATTGAGTCATCTGACTCTAAATTTTTAAGTATATATACAATTGAATCTTTCGATAAATATTTAATAACTTCAGTTTGGACGGATTCATTAATTTCTACGAAAACTTCAGGATCAATTTTAAAATTATTTAATTTAATTAAATTTTCTCTATCATTTTCGTTTAAATGTTCAATAATATCAGCAGCGTCTGCAGGATGCATTTCTCTAAATGAATTAGAAATGAATGTAGCATCATTATTAGCAATTTTGTCTGTTACAACCTTGATATATTCTTTATTGAATTCAAAATTGACTTTTTTATCTTTTATTTTTCTTACTAAAGTCATAAAAAACCTTTATTTTTATATGGCACTATTAATGGATAATTTTTATATTACAATTTATTAATGAGTATAGAGATAAAAAAATCAGTAAAACCAGTCGATTATTTAGATGCTGTAAGTTTTTTAGAGAAAAGAGTAGAAAAAATTATAAGAAAACAAGAAAAAGAATTGATTTGGATATTGGAGCATAAATCAATTTACACAGAAGGAACTAGTTCCTCAAAGAATGATATTTTGGATAAATCAATTAATACTACCAAAAGTTCTAGAGGAGGTAAAATTACTTGGCATGGACCCGGACAATTAATTTGCTATTTTGTGATTGATCTGAATAAAAGGAAAAAAGATATTAGAAAATTTATTTATATAATAGAAAAATCTATAATAGATTCATTAAAAGAAATTGGAATAAATTCATCAAGCGATAGAAAAAATGTTGGTGTGTGGGTGGAGTCAAATAATGAAACAAAAAAAATTGCTGCAATAGGTTTTAAAATTAAGAAATGGGTGGCGTATCATGGTTTTTCATTAAATATAAATAATGATCTATCTAATTATGAAAGTATAATTCCGTGTGGAATTAAAAATAAAGGAGTAACAAATATCAAGGAATTAAATATAAAAAAATACTCAAAAATTTCTGAAATAATTATTCAAAAACTAATTGTTAATTTAAAAGTTTAGTCTTTTCAGTTTAATCAATTTTTTAAAATAATCAGGCAACAAAGCCTTATATGTAAATTTTTTATTATTAATCATAAATTTAATTACGTAAGAATGTAACATTAATTCCTTATTTTTTGTTTTAAATTTTCTATCATATACATATTTGTCATCACCATAAATTGGATGACCAATCATTGATAGTTGTTTTCTTAATTGATGTTTCCTACCAGTTATAGGATGCATTTCAATTAAAGTACAATTAGAATTTTTATCAATTACTTTAAAAATAGTTTTTGATTGTTCGGTAATTTTCTTTTTTCCCTCATATCTAATTAAGTCTTGATCTAAAACTCCTTTATCTTTATCTAATTCACCATAACAAATAGCAATATAAGTTTTGTGAATTTTTCTTAATCTAAATAAAGATGTAAAAAGTTTTGCAGTTTCTCTATTTTTAGCGATAATAAATACTCCTGACGTATCTTTGTCAAGGCGATGGACTGAAAAAGGTTTTGTATCCTTAAATAGTAAACTTTTAGAAAAAATATCAATTAAATTTTTTTTTGATTTTGTGCCACCTTGAACAGAAATACCAGATGCTTTATTAACAACAATGAAATTTTCATTATTGTCTATAATTAAGCTTTCGTTTTCTTTTATTACTTCATTAGATGGAGCATATTTAATTTTCTTATGAATTTTATTGGTTTCAAATATTAAGTCAAAAGTATAAATTGTATCTTTATAACTTAACTTGGTTGAACTTTTTGTTTTTTTTTTGTTTAGTTTAATTTTCCCATTACGTAAGATTTTTTCGATTAACGATTGTGGAACTTTACCTA
>CAZBRW010000075.1:0-3627 GCA_964494555.1 uncultured Candidatus Pelagibacter sp.
TATCTTCTGGCCCAATATTTGTTATGATATTAGAAAAATTTAACGCTATTTTGGATAATAGAAAGTTAATGGGAGCTACCGATCCCAAAAAAGCAGACGAGGCAACAATTAGAAAAAAATACGGGATTTCAATTGATAAAAATTCGGTTCATGGATCAGATAGCTTGGAAAATGCCCAAAAAGAGATTCAATTTTTTTTTAAAGAGTAGAAACAAATTTTCTTATAGCTTTATAAAAAATAATATGTTCTTGTTTGAGTATTCTTTTGCTTAATTTTAACACATTGTCATTTTTCCTTATCTTAATTTTTTTTTGAGCTATAATTTTGCCAGAATCTAGTGCGGGTGTTACAAGGTGAACTGTACAACCTGAAAATTTTTCTTTATTTTCAATAGCTCTTGAATGTGTATTAAGCCCTTTATATTTTGGAAGGAGAGATGGATGAATATTCAAAATTGGCTTATTAAATTTTTTTATAAAATATTTAGATAGTATCTTCATAAAACCTGCTAAACATACAACATCAATCTTGTTTTTTTCTAATAAATTCAAAATACTATTTTCTGCTTTTTTTTTATTTACATAATTTATAATTTTATAATTTATTTTATTTTTTTTTGCATAAACTAAACCTTTGGCCTTTGTATTGTTAGACAATACTAGAGATATTTTTATTTTAGAATTATTTTTAAATTTTTTAATAAGCGATTTTAGGTTACTACCATTACCCGAGATAAATATAGCAAGATAAATTATTTTTTTACCAATTAATTTTACCATTCATTTTTATTTGATTATTTCCTTTTATAATTTTACCTATTACATAAGGTTTATATTTTTTAGGAAATTTTTCTTTTATTTTCTTAAAATTTTTAGAGTTTACAATTAAACAAAATCCAACTCCACAATTAAAAGTTTTTAACATCTCATTTTCGCTAATTCCCAAATTTTTTAAAAATTTGAAAATTTTAGTTATTCTTATATTATTTAAATTTAACTCTGCATCTAGATTTCTTGGTAAAACTCTAACTAGATTATCTTTGAGACCTCCACCAGTTATATTTGCACAGCCATTTACCAAATTATTTTTAAAAAGTTTTGATAATTCGTTAACATAAATTTTTGTTGGGATAAGTAGTTCTTTCCTTAGATACAAATTTTGTTTTATATTTATTTTTTTTTTTTTTAATATATATCTTACAAATGAAAATCCATTTGAATGTAAACCACTTGATGGTATTGCTAAAACAAGGTCATTTTTTTTAATTCTTTCTTTTTTTAAAATTTTATTTTTTGATACTAAACCGACAGCGAAACCTGCCAAATCAAATTTTTCACTTGAATAAGTTCCTGGCATTTCAGCTGTTTCTCCTCCAACTAATTCACATTTTGAAATTTTACATCCTTTTAAAATTCCTTTCATAATTGATTTAAGTTTGTTTAATTTAATTTTATTTATAGAAATGTAATCTAGAAAATAATACGGTTTGGCACCTTGAACTATTATATCGTTTACACACATTGCCACTAAGTCAATACCTATTGTGTCAAAATTTTTTAATTCATTTGCCACTTCAATTTTTGTTCCTACACCATCAGTACTTGTTACTATATATGGATTTTTAATATCCTGAGGTATTTTAGAAACTGCTCCAAATCCACCAATGTTTGCTAATTTTTGCCTTTTTTTTAGATTATTTGAATTTGAGGATATGTATTTAACAAATTTATCAGCGGCTTTAATATTCACTCCACTTTTTTCATATGTTAATTTATTCTTATTCATTAAAGTACATTATGTTTTTTAAAAAAAAAAAATATAAATATATATACATTTATAATTTAATTTTATTTACATTTTTAAGCATTTTTTCCACAACAAATGCTTTTTGTAAAATTTATAAAATTGGGGATATTGATATAAAAGAACCTTACAATTTAAGTTTTCAAAAAAACAATGTAATTGAAAAAGCTTTCTATCATGGTTTTATGGAATTATTAAAAAAAATTACATCCTCTAAAGATTTCAGTAGTTTCAAAAAAGTAGAGACAAAAGAAGTAAAAGAACTAGTTGACTCTTTTATTATAGTTGATGAAAAATTTATAGATAACAAATATTTTGCCAAATTTGAGGTTGATTTTAACAAGGATAAAATCCTAAAATTTTTGAACAAGAAAAAAATTTCATCTTCAATACCAATTAATAAAAAAATATTTATTTTACCGATTTTATTAGATGAAGAAAAAAATCAAATATTAATGTTTAGTGAAAATATTTTTTATAAAGAATGGACAAGAAATAATAAAAAACATTTTTTAATTGATTATATCTTACCCAATGAGGACCTGGAGGATATAAGTATAATGCAGAGCCAGTTAGAAGGAATTGAAAATTATGATTTTAAAGAAATTATTAAAAAATATAATCTTAATGATTACATAATTTTACTAGTTTTAAAAAATGAAAATAGAATTAAGATTTTATCAAAAATAAATTTAAATGAAAATAAAAAAATAATTAATAACTTATACGATGGAGTTAATTTAAAAAATTTGGAAGAAGTAAATAAAACAATTTTAGATTTAAAAATAAATTACGAAGATGAGTGGAAAAAACAAAATATTATAGATCAATCAATTAAGATATCGATTAAAGCAAAAATAGATAGCAAGTCAATAAATATGATTAATAAATTTGAAGAAATGCTAAAGGAATCCGATTTTGTCTATAAATTCAATATTGATCAGTTTACAAATAAAACTATATTATTCAAAATTGTTTATAATAATACCCCAGATAAGTTTTTAGCTGAATTTGAATCTTATGGTTTTAATATTAATTCGAATGAAAATATTTGGATAATTAAATGACCGATGTAGATCAATTATTGCTAAATTTTAATCAAAAAAAAAATTTTGAAAATGATAATTTTTATGTAAGTAAAAGTAATTTTTTAGCTTATGAAACATTAAATAAATGGCCAAGATGGGAAAAAAATATATTAAATATTTACGGAGAGAAGTATTCTGGGAAAACACATTTGGCAAATATTTTTAAAAAAAAGAGCAAGACAAAATATATTTTAGAAAATGAATTAAATGATGAAATATTTAAAGATTTAAAATTATATGAATGTATAATATTAGATAATTTTGAAAATATTATTTCTGAAAGAATTTTATATACTTTGTTTAATTTTATTGATCAAAGTAACAAATATTTATTAATAATATCAGAAAAACCAATTAATAAGTTCAAATTTGATTTACGGGATTTAAGTTCAAGAGCAAAAAATTGTCTTTTTGCTGAAATTGAAATGCCTGATGATGAGTTAATTTTTGCAATAATTATAAAAAATTTTTCTGATAGACAAATTACAATGGAAAAAAAATTAATTGAATTTATAATAAAACGTATAGATAGATCTTATAGCAAAATCTATGATTTTATATATAAACTTGATGAATTGAGTTTAAAAAAAAAAAAACCTATAACATTAAAAATAGTTAAAGAAATACTAAAGGTTAAAAATTGAATAAATATAGAACACATACTTGCAATGAATTAAATAAATCTTTTAAAGATCAGGAAGTAGCATTATCCGGATGGATTAATAAAAAAAGAGA
>CAZBRW010000076.1:0-3554 GCA_964494555.1 uncultured Candidatus Pelagibacter sp.
AAGAATTTAAAGCAACAACTAAAATAAATAATATCGAACCTGAAAAAATTATATCTGTATATTGAAGACCTAATTCAGTAACTTCTTCAGTAGTTACCATTAAAGAAAAAATTTTACCTGAAAAATTTAAACCTATTAAGGTTATTATTACTGATATCAAAACACCAAAATAAATAATATGAGTAAAATAGTTTAAAATATTTTCTTTATTCTTTTCACCAATGCTATTCCCTATCAAGGAGGTCCCTGCTACAGTTACTCCGATGGAAGTTGCTACAATAATAAAGTATATTGGGAATGATTTACTTAATGCCGCTAATGCTTCAGGTGATATTTTTCCAGCATAAAAAGTATCAACAATATTATACAAAGTTTGAAATAGCATTCCTACCATGGCTGGTATTGCTAATTTTCGAACTAAATTAGGAATTTTGTCCTTAAGTAAATTCATTTCATGCTTCCTTTTGGAAAAAGTATTTTTTTCCGTTTTTTTTTGCTGTCAGTGTCTGCTTTTGTCTCATTCTAAATCTCTGTTTTTGTAAATTTGTTAACTTATCATAACAATTTGAACAACTAACACCTTCTTCATAATAGCTAGATTTTATTTCTAAAAGTTTTATTGGTTCTCTGCATCCAGCACATATTTTTAAATTTCCGGACTTTAACCCATGTTTTATCGATACACGATTATCAAATACGAAACAGTCACCTCTCCATAAACTATCTTTTTTGCTAACATTATCTAGATAATTAATTATTCCACCCTTTAACTGGTAAACATTTTTAAAACCTTTTTTTCTTAAATAAGCACTAGCCTTTTCACATCTAATGCCACCTGTGCAAAACATGCCAATATTTTGATTTTTTTTTAAGGTTTTGAAAAATTCTGGAAATTCTCTAAAATTATTTAATTTTGGATTAATAGATCCTTTAAATGTTCCAACCTTAAATTCAAAACTTTTTCTAGTATCAATAATAACAGTCTCTTTTTTTAAAATAAACTTATTCCAGTCTCCAGGTTCAATTTTATTTTTTACTATTTTTTTATTTAGTTTCATTCCAATTGGTACGACTTCTTTTTTAATTTTGATTTTACCTTTATTGAAAGCTTGATATTTATAAGAGGATATATTTTCATTATCAAACTTAGTAATACTTAATAATTTTAAAATCTTATTCCTAACTTTTTTTAATTTAGTTGGTATGAAACTGATTGTCCCATTAACTCCTTCAATAGAAATAATAATTGTACCTCTGATGGCTTCTTTTTTAATTAAGTATTCAAGATTTTTTTTTAGCAATTTTAATTTATTTATCTGCATAAACTTATAAAAACCAAATATTTTATACATTATAATTTCCTACATACAGATAAGCCGTCTCCAATAGGGAGAATTAAAGACTCGACTTGACTATTGTTTTTAATATAAGAATTGAATTCCCTTATCTTTACCGTAAGTCTATCATTCTTACCTTTATCTGCTACATCTCCATACCATAATACATTATCAGTAATTATAATGCCTGACATCTTTGTCATTTTTAAAGATTTTTCAAAATAATCAATATAATTCTCTTTATCTGCATCAATAAATACAATATCAAAATATTTATTTGAATTTATTAAATCATCTAAACTTTTCTTGGCGTTATTAACTAATAAATTAATTTTGTTACTAAGATCAGCTTTATCAAAGAATTTTTTTGCTGTTTTAGATGTTTCTTCGTTCTTATCTAAAGCTGTTATTAGCGTGTCATCATTTGATGCTAAAGCCATTGTAAGAGCACTTAATCCGGTAAATGTGCCAATTTCTAAAATATTTTTTGGACTAGTGATTTTAATAATAAAATGTAAAAAATGGCATTGGCTAACTGATATTTGCATTTTTTTAATTTCACCAAGTTGTTCATTGTATTTTATAATCTCTTTTTGAACGGGGTGTAAATCTAATGAATTATTATTAATGTAATCCACTATTTGACTATTTAACTGAAGATTTGAACCCATTTAGTTCAATTTTTTTTTTAATATATCGTTAACTAGTTGTGGATTCGCTTTACCACCAGAACTTTTCATAACTTGACCAACAAAGAAACCAAATAATTTGTCTTTTCCTGATTTATATAACTCAACATTTTTTGGATTATCAGATATTATTTTATCTATAATTTTTTCTAATTCTTTTGGATCGCTTTGTTGTTTTAATCCCTTTTCTTCAACAATTTTTTCTGGATCCATGTCTCCATCAGACATTATTTCAAAAATTGTTTTTGCAATTTTTCCAGAAATTGTGCCTTTTTTAATCAAAGTTATTAATTTTGCTAAATTTTTAGATGAGATAGGACTATCAATAATTTCTAAATTTTTTTCATTTAATAATGCAAATAATTCACCAGTTATCCAATTTGTTGCTAGTTTTACATCTGAATTTTTTGATACATCCTCAAAATATTTTGATGTATCCATATCTGATACCAAGATATTAGCCTCATATGGTTTAAGCTTAAACTTTTCGATAAATCTTTTCTTTTTTTCATCTGGCAATTCTGGGATACTTTTTTTAATTTCATTTATAAAACTATCATCTAATTCTAAAGGTAATAAATCTGGATCAGGAAAATATCTATAGTCATGAGCGTCTTCTTTAGATCTCATAGATCTAGTTTCATTTTTCTTTGTATCGAATAATCTGGTTTCTTGATCAATAGATTTACCATCTTCAATTAAGTCAACTTGTCTATTTGCTTCATAATCAATGGCCATTTGCATGAATTTAATAGAATTTACGTTCTTTATTTCACATCTTGTTCCAAGATCTTTATTGCCTTTTTTTCTTACAGAAACATTTACATCAGCTCTTAATGAACCTTCTTGCATATTTCCATCACATGTATCTAAATATCGCATAATAGATCTAAGTTTTTTTATATAAGAATTAACCTCCTCTAATGATCTTAAATCAGGTTTGCTGACAATTTCCATCAGCGCTACACCTGATCTATTTAAATCTACTAATGTATTGTTTGGATCTATATCATGAATACTTTTACCGGCATCTTGTTCTAAGTGCAATCTCTCAATCCCAATTTTTTTTTCACCGTTTGGCATATCTAATGTAACAGTACCTTCACCTACAATTGGATTTTTAAATTGTGATATTTGATAACCTTGTGGCAAATCTGCATAGAAATAATTTTTTCTATCAAAAATAGATTTTTTATTAATTTTAGCATTAAGACCAATACCAGTTTTTATTGCCTGTTTAATGCAAAACTCATTTATGACAGGTAACATCCCGGGGAAAGCAGCATCCACAAGGCTAACTTGTGTATTTGGTTCTGCACCAAATTTTGTAGGCGATGTTGAAAATAATTTAGACTCAGATAAAACTTGAGCATGTACTTCAAGCCCAATAACTACTTCATATTCTTTGCCATTTCTTTTAATTAAATATTCTTTATTTTCCATACTCAATTAAACCACCAATCATTAATACTGTTTTTAAAATTAATATTTTTTTCAATTGAATAAGCTATATTTAAAATATTTTGTT
>CAZBRW010000077.1:0-3542 GCA_964494555.1 uncultured Candidatus Pelagibacter sp.
TGACCATAAAAAAAATTATCACCTAAAATTAAAGCAACATTATTTTTATTGATAAATTTTTCTCCTAACAAGAAAGCATCTGGTAATCCTTTAGGATAATTTTGTTCTTTATAATTAATATTAATTCCTAAATTTTTTCCATCTGGTAGTAATTTTTTATATTGATTTAGCTGGCCTTTATTTACTATAATCAAAATATCTTTTATTTTTGCCAGCATAAGAATTGATAGAGGATAATAAATAAGTGGTTTATCATAGATAGGCAAAAGCTGTTTATTAACAGCTTTAGTTAGAGGACTCATTCTTGTTCCCATGCCACCAGATAAGACGATTGCTTTTTTAATCAGTTTTTACTCCTAATCTTTTCACAATATTCCTTTTTGGAATTTTCTTATAATAACCAATATTATTTAAATACCATAAAAAAGTATTTTTTAACCCATCTTTAAATGAAGTTTTTGGTCTCCAATAAAGTTTTTTCTTTATTTTCCTACTATCAAGAGCATATCTTAAATCATGACCAGGTCTGTCTTTAACAAATTTGATTTTTACTTTTGAACCTATCTTCGTAATTGATTTTGATAATTTCAATAATTCTTTTGTAATTTGTAAATTGTTTAAATTTTTATTAGAGCCAATGTTGTAAAACTCACCAACTTTACCTCTTTCAAAAACTTTGATTAATGCTTCACAATGGTCATCAACATAAATCCATTCTCTAGAGTTTTTTCCATTACCATAAATTGGCAAGGGTTTATTGTTTATAATATTATAAATCAATTTTGGTATTAATTTTTCAGGATGTTGTCGAGGTCCAAAATTATTAGAACAATTAGTTACTATTGAGTCAATTTTATAAGTTCTTACATACGAATTTACCAAGTGATCTGAGGAAGCTTTTGAAGCTGCGTATGGTGAGCTCGGTTTATATTTAAAATTTTCATTACTTCTTCCAGTCAAAACATCACCAAATACTTCATCTGTTGAAATATGAATTAATTTTATATTTTTTTTGATCTTAGAGTATTTTCTTAAAGCTTCTAATAAATTGAAAACATCCATAATATTATTATCTATAAAAGCTTTTGGACCATCAATTGATCGATCGACATGAGTTTCAGCTGCAAGGTTAAAAATAGCTTTAGGTCTATATTTCTTTAATAAAGATAGTATTTTATTAGAATTGCCAATACTTAATTTTATAAACTTATAATTTTTATTTTTACTATACTCTCTGGTATTATAAAAATTTGATGCATAAGTTACTTTATCAATATTGATAACATAATATTTTTTTTTTAATAACTGTTTAATTAGATTACTCCCAATAAAACCTAGTCCACCTGTTACAACAACTTTATTCATTTATTTTTTTTTAATATAATTTAAAAAAAAGTATATAGTTAATTAAGACTAAATTATGGATAATAAACTGTCAGATTTAACAATTATTATAGTAACTTTTAGAACAAATATTTCTATTTTAAAAGATTGTTTAAGTTCAATTGATCCATCTGTAAAAGTTTTAATAGTAGAGAATTCAGAAAGTTTTATTAATTCAGAGGAAATTACAAAAAATTTTAATAATGTAAATATTTTATGCACAGGATCAAATCTAGGAATGGGTGGTGGTAATAATTTTGGATTAGAAAAGGTTAAAACAAATTTTTCTTTAATATTAAACCCAGATATAATATGTGAAAAAAATTTTTTTCAAAATATAGTACAATATTTGAATGATGATTTTGAATACTCTATAATCGGTTCTCAATATCTTGATAATAGTATTTGGAAACCAGCTGGATTTTTTTCAAACAAAAAAAATCGTGATATAAAATTTGATAAAAGTTTAACAAAAGTGGACTGGGTTGTTGGTTGTTCGATGCTTATTAATTTAAAAAAATTTGGTAATAAAAAAATTTTTGACGAAAATTTTTTTCTATTTTTTGAGGAATTTGATTTATGTAAACGAACTTTAATTAATAGAAATTTAATTTATTCATCAAACAAACTTATAGTTAAGCATCTCGGGTTTAAAGGTTCCTTCGCATCTGATGCAAAATATGAAATCCAGGCACTAAAACTAAAAAGTTGGCATTACATGTGGTCTCAATTTTATTTTAATAAAAAATATGAGGGTATTTTCATTTCTTACATTAAAGGGTTTGCAAGTTTGGTAAAAAATTCTCTTAAAATATTATTAAATCTTATTACAAATAATAAACTCGAGACTATAAAATATAAATATAGATTCTTAGGTTTATTAAATTCTATGCTTACTAAAAAATCATCTTTTAGAATTAATTTCTAATGGCCTGGAAAATCCATTAGGTTTTCTACTTTGTAGCCTTTTTCAATTAATTTATTACAACCGCCGAGATCAAATAAATTAATTACAAAAATAAAAGCTGATACATTTCCATTTGATATTTCTACAAGCTTTGCAGCAGCTTCAGCTGTTCCACCTGTAGCTATTAAATCATCTATAATTAAAACATTATCATTTTTCTTTATCGAGTCTTTATGAATTTCAATTGTTGCCGTTCCGTATTCTAATTCAAAATTTACACTATGTGTATCAGCTGGTAGTTTATTTTTTTTTCTAAGCATTAAGAATGGTTTCTTTAAAATATATGCGACAGCAGATGCAAATACAAAACCCCTAGACTCAATTGCCGCAATTTTATCAATTTCAAACTGTTCAGATTTTTTAACAATCAAATCAATAGTTTTTGAAAATGCTTTTTCATCTTTAATAAGCGTTGTTATATCTCTAAACAAAATTCCCTTTTTTGGATAGTCGGGTATTGATCTAATATATTCTTTTAAATCCATAAATATTTAAGTTATAAATAATTAAATCATTTTAAATAATATGACAAATAAATTAGCTATTATTGGTGGAAGCGGTTTGTATGACGTTGAAGAATTTAAAAATAGAGAATTTTTGGATATCAGTACACCATGGGGAAAACCATCAGATCAAATTTTAAAGACAAATTTCAATGAAAAAGAAGTTTTTTTTCTTCCAAGACACGGAAAAGGTCATTTTATTTCTCCTTCAAATATTAATTTTAGGGCAAATATTGATGCTTTAAAACAACTAGGCGTTACAGACATTGTCTCTATTTCTGCAGTTGGTTCTTTAAAAGAAAAATTAAACCCAGGAAAATTTGTTATTGTTGATCAATTTATTGATCGAACATTTGCAAGAATTAAAACATTTTTTGATGATGAAATTGTAGCACATGTATCTATGGCTCATCCAACATCAAATGGATTAATGAATGCCTGTGAAGAAGCGATTAAAAAAGAAAAAATTGAATATCAAAGAAACGGAACATATGTTGTTATGGAAGGACCACAATTCTCTACTTTAGCAGAGTCAAATCTATATAGATCTTGGAAAGCTGATGTAATCGGAATGACAAATATGCCTGAGGCAAAACTAGCAAGAGAGGCAGAAATTAGATATGCTTCAGTTTCTATGGTAACAGATTATGATTGTTGGCACCCAGATCATGAAAATGTTGATGTACAAA
>CAZBRW010000078.1:0-3505 GCA_964494555.1 uncultured Candidatus Pelagibacter sp.
AAAAAGTAAAAATTATAATGAATAAAATTGCAACAATAATAGGTTTATCTTTTTGTCTATTCTTTTTAATAGGACTTGCAACAACTCTCACAAGATCAATGATGATAGGTTTCTTAGATGTTTTGCCGGTCTACATATTTATGGGTATTGCAATTGCAATGATGATATACGAAGCTTTTTTTGATAAAAAATAGTCAGATTATAATTGCTGAGAACAAAAAAAATGGCTCTGAATATCTTTCTAGTAGTTTTATCGATATATTTGATAATCACAGTTTTTTTATATCTTTACCAAAGAAATTTTCTTTATCATCCAAATATTAATTCAAAAAGTGCTTATGAACTAAATCATAAAGTCGATAAGATTATTATACAGTCTGATAATAAACTTGTTGCTTGGTATCATAAAAAAAATAAAAATTTAAAAACCCTAGTATTTTTTCATGGCAATGCAGGAAATCTTTCAAACAGAATATATAAATTAAATGAATTCTCAAAAATGAATTTAAATTATCTAATTTTTGCTTATAGAGGCTTTAACGGAAACAATGGAAAACCAACAGAAGAGGGACTGTATAAAGATGCCAATAGTGTGATTGATTGGCTTAAATCAAACGATATTTTAGAAAATCAAATAATTTTGTATGGCGAATCCCTTGGTACGGCTATTTCAGTCAATATTGCTCAAGATAAAGAATTTGCGGGAATAATTTTAGAAGCCCCTTTTACCTCTATGATTGAAATGGGTAAAAAATATTATCCTATATTTCCTGTAAAATATCTCCTTAAGGATAAATACGAGACTATCAAAAAAATTAAAAATTTAAGATCTCCAATGTTAATAATGCATGGAAAAAAAGATAAAATTGTCCCATTTAGTATGGGAAAGAAGATTTATAATTTATCTAATAATCCAAAATTTAAATACTTTAATGATTATGACGATCATATGATGGAATATAATTCTGATCTAACAAATTCAATTAATACATTTATAAACAACTTAAATTAAGACACAATTTAAACAAATACTGATCAGATTTTAATTTTAAAAATTAAATATGAAAAAAATTATTTGTTTAATATTTATCTTCATTTGTATGACAATATTTTCTTATGCTAAAGATTTTAACTTAAAAGACTATTTTCATATTGGAAAAATGGTTTCTTATAATAATAATTTTACACTTTATTTTAAAACTAGAAACAAGGCTATAATTGCAAAAGGGGAAAACTCAAATTATATTAACGATTATCCTCAAGATCTTTATATTTACAATAGTTCTTTAAATGAGGACAGGCCCCTAATTACTTATGATTGGTTTCCTCCACGAGCACGAAAACTTCTAGACAAATATGATTTTCCCGTATTTCCAGAGGATTTTGCATATTATTTATTGAGAGATAATAATACATTAATTATGGTGAGTGCTTCAAAAAGTTTTAATGAGAGCCTTTTGTTCGATATAAAACAAAATGAATTAAAAATTTACAAAAATAATAGTAAATTAGACTTTATAATCTCATCATTCGCCAAAAATTGTGGTTTTACAGATTTAAATTCAAATTATAAGTGTAGTGTGTTTAAACCTCTAATTTCAAAGAATTTAATTAATTAGATTTTTATAAATGCATCAGCAAATTTTTTTGCATTAAATATTTGCAAGTCGTCTTCTTTTTCACCTAGACCTAAACCAATTATTGGAATTTTATATTTTTTTGAAATTGAAACTAAAATACCACCTTTTGCAGTTCCATCTAATTTTGTCATTATGAGACCAGTTATTGGAATTATTTTATTAAATTCTTCGAATTGATTTATTACGTTTTGACCTGAGGTAGCATCTAAAATTAAAATTATCTCATGTGGAGCTGTATTATCTAATTTTTTTATAACATTTACAATTTTTTTATATTCATCCATAAGGTTTTTTTTGTTTTGAAGTCTTCCGGCTGTATCTATTAATACTTGATCTATATTTTTATTTTTGCTCTCTTCTATAGCTTTGAAAGCAACAGAAGCTGGGTCTGAGCCAGGATTTGATTTAATTATTTTAGCTCCAATTTTTTCAGACCATTTTTCTAATTGATCAATCGCAGCCGCTCTAAAAGTATCACATGCAGCAAATAATACATCATTGTGATTCTGCTTTAATATTTTTCCTATTTTTCCAATAGAAGTAGTTTTTCCTACTCCGTTTACTCCTGAAATTAAGGTAACATTTAGTTTTTCTTTTTTATCAAAAAAACTATTTCTCTCTAGAGGTGTCATAAGTTCTATTATGTATTCTTTTAAAATATTATTTATTTCATCTAAAAGATTATTTTTAGGATCTATTTTTTTTTGTGCAATAATTTCTCTTATCTCCGAAGCTGAGTCTATGCCTACATCTGAACATACTAAAAATTCTTCAATTTTATCTAAGGTCTGATCGTCTATTTCTTTTTTTATTATTATTTCTCTTAATCCTAAAGAAATATTTTCTGCACTCTTTTTAAAACCTATTTTAAATTTTTCAAAAATACCCATTATAAATTAATTTTAATTTCCTCTATATTTGAAACAGGACCCTTCATACGAATGCTATTTTTTTCGTCAATATTAATTACTAGTTTACCTAAACTAAATTCAATTTCAGTTCTTGAATTGGATAGATTATCTAAATTAGCCGCAACTGCGGTTGCGCAAGCAGCTGTACCACAGGCTTTAGTTAGACCCGCTCCTCTCTCCCATACTCTTACTTTTATTAAATTTTTGTCTATTTTTTCTGCTAAGGTGAGATTGCATTTATCAGGGAATATATTGTTATTTTCAATTTCTGGTCCCAGTTTTTCTAAGTTAAAATTTTTTATATTTTCCAAAAAAAAAATTACATGTGGATTTCCAACATTTACTGCAATTCCTCCAATAAATTCTTTTCCATCATTATCTATTAATTTTAAACCCAGATTCTTTGTGTTTATATTTTGACTTAATGGAATTTGATCCCAATTTAATTTAGGTTCTCCAATTTCTGTCTCAACTTCATTACTTCCAATTATTTTGGATCTAAGATTGCCTGAGGTTGTCCATACTATTATCTCTTTAGTATTTTTTTCTTTCGATAAAAAATATGCAACACATCTAGTTCCGTTACCACAAGCCCCTGATTGACTTCCGTCAGAATTATAAAATTCAAGTCCTGCATCTATTTTGCGGTTTTTCTTTATATAAATTAGCTGATCACATCCAATAAAATTTCTATCACAAATTTTAATTATTTGTTGTTTACTTAGATCTATACTCTGAAACCTTTGATCGATGATTATAAAATCATTTCCTAGGCCATCCATTTTAAAAGCTTTAAATTCCATATATTTAAATACTTAACTTATTTATTGACTTTTTGAACCTCTATTATAATTTGTTTCCGTTTCCGCAAAAAACAGCAATTTGCGGTGTCTTTGTTAAACAAAGAGATCGACACCAGTCAGCGAGGGTTCGCCCACTGGTGCGATAGCTGCT
>CAZBRW010000079.1:0-3440 GCA_964494555.1 uncultured Candidatus Pelagibacter sp.
CAAAATTTTTAAAAGGAGCAGGAGTTAAATTTTAGTGAAGTATTGGCTAATGAAATCTGAACCAGACGTTTGGTCGATCAATCAACAAAAGAGTGATGGGGAAAAAGGATCAGTTTGGGATGGTGTACGAAACTTTCAAGCTGCAAAAAACTTAAAAATGATGAAGAAGGGTGATCTTTGTTTTTTTTATCATTCTAATATTGGAAAAGAAATTGTTGGAATAGTTGAAATAATTAAAGAGGCATTTATTGATAATACAGATCCAAAAAAAAAGTTTGTTGCTGTAAAAGTAAAATTTAATTGTGCTTTAGAAAGGCCTGTTTCTCTTGAAAATATCAAAAAAAATAGAGATTTAAAGCATTTGGCTCTTGTTAAACAAAGTAGATTATCTGTAATGCCAATAGATACTAAAAGCTGGAAAATTATTTTGAAGATGAGTAGTATCAGTAAATAATAAATCTTATGGTAAAAAAAAAAACTAAAAGAAAAAAAATCAAAGTCAAAAAAAAAAAATTAGTTAATAAAATAAAAAATGAGGAATTAATTTATAAAACTAAAAGTGAGTGGGTAAAAAAATCATTAATTAATAAGTCTGGGTACGAAAAAAAATATTCACAATCTTTGAAGGATAATGATGGATTTTGGAAAAAAGAGGGAAAGAGAATTAATTGGATAAAACCTTACACAAAAATTAAAGACGTTAAATATAGTAAATCAGATGTACATATAAAATGGTTTTATGACGGTACATTAAATGCTTCAGCAAATTGTATTGATAGACATTTGAAAAAAAATAAAGATAAAACTGCAATTATATGGGTTGGCGACGATCCTAAAATACAAAAGAAAATTACTTATAAACAACTGCACCAAGAAGTTTCCAAAGCCGCTAATGGACTTAAACAAGTTGGAGTTAAAAAAGGCGATAGAGTTACAATCTATTTGACAATGGTACCAGAGCTTGCTTACACCATGCTTGCTTGTGCAAGAATTGGAGCAATACACTCTATTATATTTGGTGGCTTTTCACCTGATAGTATATCTGGAAGAATCAACGACTGTAAATCAGATTTTGTGATTACTGCTGATGAAGGTGTTAGAGGAGGAAAGACTATACACTTAAAATCAATTACTGACGAAGCACTTGTAAATTGCCCAAATGTAAAAAAATGCATTGTAGTTAAAAGAACTGGGAATAGAATTAACTGGGATAAATCAAGAGATGTTTGGTATCACGAAATGATAAAAAATGTTTCTTCTCATTGTGAGCCCGAGGAAATGAATGCAGAAGATCCATTATTTATACTTTATACATCGGGATCTACAGGAAAACCTAAGGGGGTTTTGCATACGACTGGTGGTTATATGGTTTATGCCTCTATGACACATCAATATATTTTTAATTATAAACCAAAAGATATTTATTGGTGTACTGCAGACATTGGATGGATAACCGGACACAGTTATATAATATATGGGCCTTTATCTAATGGGGCTACAACCATTATGTTTGAAGGCATACCAACATTCCCTGATAACTCTAGGTGGTGGCAAATAGTTGACAAGTATAAAGTAAATATATTTTACACAGCTCCAACAGCTATAAGGGCTCTTATGCGAGATGGAGATGGACCAGTAAAGAAAACTTCTAGAAAGTCACTTAAATTGCTAGGAACAGTTGGAGAACCCATTAATCCGGAAGCTTGGCAATGGTATTACAAAACTGTTGGTGAATCAAAATGTCCGATAGTTGACACCTGGTGGCAAACAGAAACTGGAGGAATTCTAATAAGTCCTCAAACAGGTGCTATAGATCTAAAACCAGGTTCTGCGACAAAGCCTTTCTATGGAATTAAACCAGTGATAGTTGATAAAGAGGGACAAGTTCTTAGAGGAGAAGCAACAGGTAGATTGTGCATTTCTCAATCATGGCCAGGTCAGATGAGAACAGTGTATGGAGATCACAATAGATTTATAGAAACTTATTTCTCACAATTCGATGGAAAATATTTTACTGGGGATGGATGTAGGAGAGATAAAGATGGTTATTATTGGATTACAGGGCGAGTAGATGATGTAATAATAGTATCAGGTCATAATCTCGGAACTGCTGAAATCGAAAGTGCTTTTGTTGCGCATCCAAAAGTTGCTGAGGCAGCAGTAGTTGGTTATCCGCACGATATTAAAGGGAATGGTCTTTATTGTTATGTTACATTGAACGCTGGTGAAAAAAGTAATTTAGATTTAGAAAGAGACCTTAAGCTGTGGGTTAGGAAACAAATCGGGCCTATAGCTACACCAGATTTTATTCAATTTTCTCCTGGTCTACCAAAAACAAGGTCTGGAAAAATTATGAGAAGAATTTTAAGAAAGATTGCAGCAAACGATCATGATAAACTTGGTGATACAACAACACTAGCTGATCCTTCGGTTGTAAAAAGCTTAGTTGAAAATAGAAAGAATACTTAAACAGCTATAAGCTTTGAAAACTCATCTTTAATATTATCCCATTTCAATATCATAGAATTTAATACTATCTTTCTATCTAAAGTTTTTAACTCTGGCGCTATTGGTGCCCATTCATATAATGCTAATGCACTCTCATTAAATGGCCATGACTTATAGTAAATATCCCAATCAACTTTTTCTAATCTTTTACTAAAGCTTTCGATACTTTTATCAATTATTTCCTGAGGCATTTCATTTTGAGTTTCATTTTTTAAAATGCTTTCATATATTTTTTTTGCTTTATCGGTTTCTTGAAAGTTAAAAAAAACTGATAAATAAGATAAAGTATAAATTGTTAGGTCTTGAAGAGATACTGCATAAATATTCCACTTTGCTTTGTTTACAGATTTTAAGAATACATCATTGTCAAAGTGAAGAACCCACCTTGTTCCCATTCTAGTTTTTAAATAATTATATAAAGTAACTTGAGAAACCCAGGCTGATTTTCTTTGAATAAATTTTTGAAGATCTTCAATATTTCTAATTTTTTTTTTTGGCAAAATACTTTTAAACAACGCCATAAGATAAACTTTAAAATCTACAAGTTTTATATCTTTTAAATTGAATTTATACTTTAGTGCCATATTTCTAGCTAAAGTTGTTTTATATTACAAAAATTCAACTAATTCGAGGATTTTTAGGGGTTTAATTATTTCTCATTATAAGTATTGTTATTTTTTTTAACCTATAGGGAGGGAAAAAATGTCGAAACAAGCACAACACTGGGAAAAAACCAGAAACTTGCTTTTTGTAACATTAGCAATTTGGTTCGTTTTCTCAATTGGCATCTTTTTTTTCGGAGCCGAGATGGAAGCGTCTACTTTTAGACCTTTTGGGTACCCATTATCTTACTACATGACATGTCAAGGATCACTTGGAATTTTCGTAATACTAATTTTTTGGTTTGCGGGAAGACAAGAAAAGATAGATGA
>CAZBRW010000080.1:0-3425 GCA_964494555.1 uncultured Candidatus Pelagibacter sp.
TCTTCATCAAAATATGTTGTACAATCAAATATCTTCATTAATTTTTTATAAAATTAACCTTTTCCTCTCCATGGAATTGTTTTATTAATAATTTTTCTTAATGTGACATCAAATAATAATCCTAGCATACCCATAATAAATATTGTTATCCATATCACCTCATATTGAAAATATTTTTTGGCGACATTTTCAACAAAACCTATACCTGTTGTTCCAGCTAAAAATTCTGCTGCTACCAAGGTTCCCCAGCACATTCCAACTGCAACACGGATACCAGTTAATATTTCTGGAAGAGAATTAGGAAAAATTACATATCTTAATATTTGTCTCTTAGATGCTCCCAATGAGTGTGCAGCATGAATTTTTGATAATTGTGTTCCTGAAGCACCAGCCCTTGCAGAGATAATCATAATTGAAAGGGACACCATAAATAAAAGAAAAACTTTTCCTGTATTATCAATTCCAAGAACTGATATTATTAATGGAGCCCATGCTAGCGGTGGTACTGGTCTGTATAGTTCGATCAATGGATCAAAAAAACCTTTTGCAAATCTATTAAGGCCCATAAATAATCCTAATGGTACACCAATTATAATTCCAAAAACTAAACCTAGAAAAACTCTAAGGAATGAATCCCAAATATGTCCATAAGGCACAGGAATTTTAAATAATTTAAAATCACCAGTAACAATTTTTAAGACTTTACCTTTGAAATTTTGTTTTACAATTCCGTCTTTATTATGTACTGGATACTTTCCAGGTAGAATATCTGCTATCCAATCAGGTAAAATAAATCCAATTATTTTACTTACATCCATCATATCAATCCAAAGTAAAGGAATATTTTTATAACCAACACTTGGTTTAGACATTAATATAAATTTATTTAAAGTATCTGATGGTTTTGGTAACCATCTTCCCGAACCTTGTTCAGAACAACTAGGTCCACTTGCTACTATTGTTCCTGCTGGAAATAGTAATATATCAATTAATCGAAGACCACCTTGCTCAGATTTTTGAAGGTTATCAAATTTAATGATTGCATTTTGCATTTCATTAAGTGCATCTGGTGGATAGATACTAGCATATTCAATTCTTCTTGCTATTTTAACAATATCTTTTGCATAGGTAGATGCCACTTCCTCAGTATCATCTAAGTTTTTTCTATAAGACTTTACCTCATTTTTTAATTCTTTAATTGAAGTTTTAAAATAAGAATTATGATTTCTTAATTTAAAAAATTCGTCATTAATAATCTGAAGTTCTCCTGCAGCAGCATGAAATTTTAAACCTTTATCAGTTGCAGGTATCAGAGGAACTTCTATTGTATTTTCAATAGAACCAGTTCCTGATTGAACTTTAATAATACCCCAACCACCTTCCTCTGATACAGCTTTTTGACGTTCATTTTTTTCTACTTCAGTCTCAAATGGATAATCTTTCTTTTGAAAATTGGAACTTAATAATCTGATTTGATCAGTCATTTCTTTAATTTTTACTTTTGTACTTTCCTCCATTAAATACTTGTTTGTTAATAAAGGTATTAACTGATTAGTTTTATTTGCAAATTCGACTAGCACTTTTTTTTGTTCAATATTTAAATCTGGTGATTTTTGAATCTCGTTAACAATTTTTTGAAGGTTATTATTTTCGATTTTTATTATAGAAGTACTTTTATATTCTCTCTGTTCTATTGGAAACTGATATTTTAGTCCCAATAAAGAGTCATTTACTTTGGCAACTTGGCATAATTCATTAGCAGACTTAGGATAAAATCCTTTAGCAATATCCCAAGAGTAATATAACCAAACAAGTAATATTGCACTACTTCCAACAATCACCCAGTGAGTTCCCCCTTTAGCTCTCTCTGGATTTCCAAAAACTGCATCTATTTTTTCTGTTCTAATTAATTTTCTGCCATAAAGAATACATCCAACAATAGATACAAGAATTAATATTGTAATGATTTGGGTAAGCATTTAATTTTCTTTACCCATAATTTCTTCTTCCATATTCCATATCATGGATAGAATCTCTTCTCTTTTTGATGAAAATTCATTGTTTTTTTTGATTTCTCGTAAATCTACTTTTAAACCCATTTCTGCAAAAGGAAGATTATACTCTTTATGTATTCTACCTGGCCTTGGTGCCATAACATATAATCTTTCACCGAGTAGCAAAGCTTCCTCTACAGAATGAGTAATTAAAATAATTGTTTTTCCTGTTTCCTTCCAAATTTTTAAAACTAAAGATTGCATCTTTTCTCTTGTTAATGCATCAAGTGCGCCTAAGGGTTCGTCCATAAGAATTAGATCTGGGTCGTTTATTAAACATCTTGCAAGAGCAACTCTCTGCTGCATACCACCAGATAATTGATAAGTTGGTGTATTTCCAAATCCCTTTAATCCAACTATTTCTAACCACTCTTCAACTTTTTTTGCTGTATTTTTAGGATTTTCTTTTTTCATCCTGAGTCCAAAATTCACATTTTCAGAAACTGTTAACCACTCAAATAATGCTCCTTGTTGAAAAACCATTCCTCTATCAACTCCTGGTCCATTAATTTCATTATTACCTAATGTTATAGTTCCAGACGTTGGCCTAATAAAACCAGCTGCAATATTTAATAATGTAGTTTTTCCACATCCAGAGGGGCCCAACACAGTTAAAAGTTCACCTTTTTTAATTGTGAAGTTTAAATCTTTTAATGCATGAACAGTCTCTCCTTTTGGAGATTTAAAAATCATGTTTAAATTTTGAGAAACTAGATCACTCATAAGATGACTTTATAATAAAATTTTAATAAAAAAAATAGGCACCAATTTAGTAAATTGGCGCCTATTTAATTTTAATTTACCTTCAAATTATAAAGGTAAAAAACTAGTATCTACATTTCCTTTTGGTGTTCCCATACCATCAAGGAACGCCTTAAGATTTCCACTCTCCATAGACTGTTTAGTTTCTTCTGGTGAAAGGAATTTAAAGCCACCTAATGTATCTTTCATATCAGCAACTTTCATTTCAGAAGCTTTAGCCATAGAATTCATATCGCTTTTTCCAGCTTTATACCTTGAGTTAGCTTCGTGAGTTACCTCTATAAATGTTCTTAGCATTCCTGGATTTTCCTTCATAAACTTAGTAGTTACTGAAGTAATATCTATACCAAGTATACCAGCTGCTCTTGCTTCATCAACTGTAAGAAGTCTACTTCCTACTGCAGTTGCAGCTTTAATTGAATTTCCTCCAAATAAACATGCCATTACAACATCACCACTTACTAAAGCAGCAGCACCTTCTTCAGGGTCCATTTGAATAATATCCATTTTACCTCTGTCAGCTCCAACAACTTTCATACTTTCATCGAAAACATATTCAGCCATTGTTCCAAGAGGTACAGCAACTTTTTTACCTTCTAATTCAGTAGC
>CAZBRW010000081.1:0-3417 GCA_964494555.1 uncultured Candidatus Pelagibacter sp.
ACCATGCGTCTGATAAAACTACTACACCAGCATCGTTAATGATCTTTTTAATCTCTGTCATCATTGGTCCTTTATTAAATCTCAATGCATGATCATGATTTTTAACTGTACCTGGCATTAAAGTAGCATCAAATTCTGGATGGAATTTAGATGCATAAGCTAATGGAAAAGCTGAAATATCCAATTGTCCTGTTGTCATTGGTTTCCATTGCTCTTTAGGTTTATATAATGATTTAGCTGGATAAATTCTAATATCTATTCCAACGTTTGATTTTTTTACCTCATCTGCAATGATTTGAACCATTTCATGACGTGGGTCGTATGATCCATCAGCTCTTGGTGTACCAGGCCATTGGTGACTTGCTTTTAGCGTAACCGCATAAGCAGAACCAATAGTGGTTAAAACAAAAACTAATGAAGTAAAATATAAAGATATTCTTTTTAACATTGTTATTTCCCTCTATTGTTATTTTTAATAATTCAATTAAAATAAAGATATTAATAAGAGTCAAGTCGACAAAAACTCAAATTATATAAAATTATATGGATGGACCTTTAAAAAACCTATTAGTTGTTGATTTAACAAGGGTATTAGTAGGTCCCTACTGCACCATGATACTATCTGATCTTGGTGCGAGAATAATAAAAATCGAGGCACCAGATACAGGCGATGACTCAAGAAGATTTGGACCTTTTGTTAAAGATCAATCTGCATATTTTATGTCTTTGAACAGAGGAAAAGAAAGCATAGCTCTTAATTTAAAAAATGAAGATGATAAAGCTATTTTTGAAAAAATTTTATCTAAAGCAGATATATTAGTTGAAAATTTTAAACCAGGAACTTTAGAAAAATGGGGTTATGGATGGAAAGATGTCTGTCAAAAATATCCTAAACTCATCTATGCATCAGCATCGGGTTTTGGTCAAACAGGTCCGTTAAAAAATTTACCTGCATACGATATGGTTGTACAAGGTATGGGTGGTTTGATGAGTGTTACAGGACAACCAAATTCTGAACCAACTCGTGTGGGAACATCAATAGGAGATATTACGGCAGGATTATTTACAGCGATAGGAATAAATGCAGCTCTATACGATAGAGAAAAAACTGGAAAAGGAATGTTTATTGATGTGTCTATGTTAGATTCTCAAATTGCAATTTTAGAAAATGCTATTGCAAGATATTTGTCTAAAAATGAAATTCCTGGACCTATGGGATCAAGACATCCATCTATTGCACCTTTTGAAGCTTTTAAAACTAAAGATAATTATATAATTATAGCAGCCGGTAATGACAAATTGTTTGAAAATTTATGTAAGTATTTAAATATTAATGAATGTATAAATGACGATCGCTTCAAAACTAACTCGATGAGATGTGAAAATATGGATCAATTAAAAAAGATAATTGAAGATAAATTAATTTTAAAAAATACTAACGATTGGATTAAAGACATGGAAGAGTTAAAAATTCCATGTGGTCCAATTTACAATATAAAACAAGCTGTTGAGAACCCTCAAGTAGAAGCAAGAAATATGATTGTAAAATCTTATCATAAAATTATTGGTGAATTTAAATTAGCTGGCAACCCTATTAAAATGTCTTCCTATAAAGACGAAAATAAAAGAGGAGATATTCCAGATTTAGATGAGCACCGAGATAAAATTTTAAAAGAATTTTGTTAAATTACTGATTTTCAGTATCAGTTTCATTTTCTGTAGATACTTCTTGATCCTTAATTTCGTCAAGAGAGACATCACTTTCTTCTTCACTATTTTCTGAAGGTGTTTCCTGAGGTATATTTTCTTCATTAGGAGTTGTTAATTCGGCGATATCCTCTTTTGACACTTGAATTTTTTCAGGAATTTTTCTTGCTCTTTTGGATGGTAAAATTGGTACACCACTCTTAGAAATTTCACCTTTATATAAATTTTCAAAGTCGTCACCTATTTCCTCGTCATCTTCAGCTGTATCATCAACTTGCTCAACATGTCTTCTTAATTTATAAACAGCGCTGTCTGTTAATTCTGAAACTTTTATTTTTTCTGAAGCTATTTCTCTTAATGCTATGACTGTATTTTTGTCATTATCTTTTTCTAAAGTTGGTTCTAGACCAGAATTTAATTGTGTAGCTCTTTCTTTTGCAACAAGAACTAGTTCATAAGGACTATCAACTTTATCAA
Organism: uncultured Candidatus Pelagibacter sp.; assembly: GCA_964494555.1. Taxonomy (GTDB): domain Bacteria; phylum Pseudomonadota; class Alphaproteobacteria; order Pelagibacterales; family Pelagibacteraceae; genus Pelagibacter. Next base: position 2,185 of record CAZBRW010000081.1, read on the forward strand.
TACAATCTTCTACTGTTACTCTTGCCATGCGGGGTATTTATACCTGCTTAAAAATAAAATCAAGGTTTTTTTAAATTTTAATGGGATTTATTTTTGACTTAACGATGTAGAGCAAAACTAGTGATATAAATATGTAAATTCCAGATATTATAGCTATTTGTTCTATTGAGTATCCTCTATCGATAAGTACACCAAAAAAAGCAGTTCCAAACGCTGTAGCAAAAACCATTAAAGCAGTTGTTAAGGCCTTTATCGATCCGATGTGTTTAACGCCATAAATTTCTGCCCAGGTTGAGGAGCCTAAAACGTTTGCTAAACCATTTGAAATTCCAATTAATCCTAGAAAAACAAATGCTGTAAATGGATGATTAAAATAAATAATTACAATTGTTGATAATAAGAGAGGAATATTCATATAAATTAGAATTTTTCTACTAGTAAATTTGTCAATTAAATATCCTGATATGAATAGAGTGATTACTGACATTATTGAATAAATCATAAATGATTGTGCAATTACAAATGGTCCCCAATTTTTAGATTCTAAAATAAATGATTGATAAACAAACGTACCAGTTGCTATCCAAGGCATAGCTAGCATGTTTGCGCAAATAATATAAAATCTATAGTCTTTTATAACTTCTATTCTTTTCCAATCTCTTATATTTTGATTTGAAGCATTTTTTTTATTAAAAGTTTCTCTTGAGTCTAACCTTAAATTTTTAATAAGTAAGAAAGATGATAAAGGTAAAAAAATAACAATTACGATTGAAATAGTTATCCATATAGATCTCCAATCATAAAGTGTTAAAAGATAAATGATCAGAACTGGTAAAATAAATTCTGCTGTAGATAAACCAAACCAGCTAGTGCTAAGTGCTTTTCCTCTAGATTTAGTAAAATATCTTGAAATAGTTGTGGTTGCAGTATGAGACATCATTCCTTGTCCTGAAAATCTCATCAAAAGAATTGCAATAAATAAAAAAGTAATTGATGATATTTTTGAAAAGAAAAAACATGAAAAAGCTAATAAAATAATAACTAAAAAAGCAAATTTAGAAATGCTGATATCGTCAATTTTTTTTCCAAACCAAATTAAGATGAAACTACTAAGAAGTGTTGCAGATGCATAAATTGAGCCAAATTGTCCATGTGTGATAGAAAGTGTTTCTCTAATGCTAGAATTAAATAATCCTAAAAAAAAACTCTGTCCAAAGCTAGAAAAAAATGTAA
>CAZBRW010000082.1:0-3409 GCA_964494555.1 uncultured Candidatus Pelagibacter sp.
CGTGATAATCTTCAAATACTTCTTTGTATGACTCATAACTTCTTTTCATAAAATCAACTGCATCTAAATACTCTTTTGCTGAATATTTTACTCCTCTGCCAATTGCAGATTGCATTTCCTTTGATAGTTTATTTTTTGATTTTTTATAGTAAATCTGAAAATTATTAGCTAAATCTGTTTCATGAATTACTCGATGGTATTTGTCTATATCTTTGAAGTATGAGGGAGTATCAAATATTTCAATATTTTTTTTAAAAGACTTTATAAAAAACTCAAAAGACTCTCTAGATTTTTTATCAATTTTTTTCCAGCTTTCTGTTTTATAAAATATAAACTTAGGCTCAAACATTGGACCTTTCAAACATTCATCCAACATAAATTCAGAAGAATAATGTATTGTAGCTTCATCATATTGATCTTTTTTTATTAATACTTTAGCTAAAAGTGCAACATCTTGAACCGTTTTTCCAAAAATACCAACGTGATCTAAATTGTAAGAAGTTCTTAAAACACCATTCCTTGAAATTAAACCATAACTTGGTTTATAGCCTACTACACCACAGTAAGATGCGGGTCTTATTACAGAGCCACCGGTTTGTGAACCAATCGATAGAGGTGCCATATGAGTTGCTATCACTGCTGCAGATCCGCTAGAAGATCCGCCAGGTGTTCTAGAATAGTCATGAGGATTTCTAGTTGGTGGTGGCGCAAGGTAAGCTAGCTCGGATGTAGCAGTTTTTCCCATTATAATTGCTCCTTCTGATTTTAACAAATCTACAATTTCTGCATTCTGCGATTGTGTCTTACCTTTTCTCAATACGGTTCCACATTCTGTTGGCATGTCATATGTGCCTATTATGTCTTTAAGCGCTATTGGAATACCATGCAATAGTCCCATTGGTTTGCCGGACTTTCTATAAGTGTCGGCTTCTGTTGCTTTTTCTAGCAAAAGTTTTTTATCAAAATAAGCCCATGCTTTCACGTCTTTCTCAAACTTATTTATTTGACTTATATAATGTTCACATAACTCTACAGATGTAAGTTGTGACTTTCTAATTTTTTCAGCTAATTCTGAAATTGGCAATGAAAATACGTTCATCATTTATAAATTATTGTGCAAACAATGTATCAGGTAACCATAGTGCAATTCCTGGAAAGATATACATTAAAACCATTGCAAGTATTACAATTCCTAAGAAAGGCATGATGCCTGAAAAAATTTCCATGAGTTGAACATTCTTACTTTGAACACCTTTTAGATAATAAGCTGACATTGCCATGGGAGGTGTTAAAAAAGAAGTTTGTAAATTTAAAGCTATAAGCATTGCAAAAAAGTATGGATTAACTCCAAAAAATTCTACTAGTGGCAAAAAAATTGGTACAAAAATAATTAATATTTCAGTCCATTCAAGTGGCCACCCTAAAAGGAAAATAATTATTTGAGTAATAACTAAAAATTGCCATGGCTGTATATCCATTGATTTAAAAAAATGCTCAAATACTTCGTGTCCACCTAAATAAGAAAATACAGATGCAAAGGTCCAAGAACCAACAAATAACCACATAATCATTGCACTTGTTTTTGCTGTTAAAAAAACTGACTCTTTAAAATTTTTCCATTTTAAAGATTTATAAAAATATGAAAGCACTAAAGCTCCAAATGCACCAACAGCTGCAGCTTCAGCAGGCGTAGCTAATCCAGCTAAAATAGTTCCAAGTACTAAAATGATGAGTGAAAATAATGGAACAAATGAAAATAAAACTTCTTTTAGAATTACTGAACGTGGTGGAATCTCCTCTGCAGCAGGTTTTGGGGCTATCGATGGATTAAAGTACGCTCTTATAATTACATAAAGAATATACAATCCAGCTAACATTAGTCCTGGAAATATTGCGGCTGCAAAGAGCCTTAATGGAGATAGTTGAGCTATTACAGCATAAACTATAAGCATAATACTTGGTGGAATTAAAATACCTAAACATCCACCAGAGCAAATTACGCCAGAAGCAAATTTTTTATCATAACCAGCTTTTATCATTGCTGGCCAAGCAAGAAGTCCCATCAGTGTAACTACTGCGCCGATTATTCCAGTAGCTGTTGAAAATAACGCACATGTTACAAGTGCAGCAACAGCCATTGATGCAGGAAGTCTGTGCGATGCTAGTCTTATTGCAAAAAATAATTTTGAAACGATGCCTGCTCTTTCAACTAAATACCCCATAAATAAAAATAAAGGGACAGCAGTTAAAACGGTATTATCCATTATTGTATATGTATTAGATACTAATAATGAAAATATCCGGTTATCAAACAAGTGATCCATTCTAGAAGGGTCAAAATAAGCATAATAACCAAACCCAACCCCCATCGCTAATAAAGTGAAGGCAATTGGAAAACCTAATAATACTGCAAAGAGAAATAAGCTCATCATTAAAATTGCGATTTCAGGATTTGTTAACTCAAATAACATCTGCTTGATCATCCTTTTGAGAAGTTCTCATTAATACCTTCTCAGTTTCTACTGCATCTGCTGAAGCCCTTTCAGGCCAGTGTCCAGTTCTTATACATATTATAGATCTAAAAACTTCACTAATACCTTGTATCGTCAATAAAATTCCAGATAATGGTATTAATGATTTAGCCATATAAATTTGAATTTGCGCTGGACTATTCCAACTTGTTTCTTTTATTTTCCAAGCTAAAGCAGCATATTCGTAGCCATAAAAAGCTAAAGCTAAAATTCCTGGAAAGAAAAACAAAAAATATAAAATTAGATCAATCCAACCTTGTACTCTTGTTGGGAATAGTCTGTAAATAACATCTCCTCTCACATGAGCCTCGGTTGAAAGAGTATATGCGCCTGCCATCATAAAGATGGCGCCATACATTTGTAAACTGAAATCGAAGTTCCATAACGTGGGACTATTAAATGCGTATGCCATGATAACCTCATAGCAAGTTCCTGCCATAAGAATTACAATACACCAAGAAAAAGCTTTTCCCATCGAAGCGCTTAGCGTATCGGCAAATTTTATGAATGATTTCATTTTAGTACTTTATGTTAAATTATATTAGTAAATCAAATAAAAAAAAGGGGACCATATGGTCCCCTTTTTTAAATATATAAGTTAATAATTATATTTTAACTTTATCGATAGGTCCGAACTCATTTTCATATGCTAATTTGTAATTAGGCTGATTCATCAGCAAGTACTTCATTACTCTCTTAGCGTATGATTTTTGAGAATCTACGATTTTCTTAAAGAAAGGATCTTTCTTAGTAAAATCACCGATAACTTTATCCCAACCTTTTAATTGTTGAGCTAAAATTTCATCAGACGTTTGGTAAACATTAACTTTATGTTCATTCATTAATTTAGATAAGTCAGCTGAATATCTAACTAATGC
>CAZBRW010000083.1:0-3358 GCA_964494555.1 uncultured Candidatus Pelagibacter sp.
CATTAATTAAATAATTTTTTATATTCTGAATATGTAGAAAAACACATTTTTTCAACATTAAATTTTTTTATTACATTTTTTCTACCCTCATTACCAATAGATTTCAACTTAGTTTCATCTAATTGCAAGACTTCAATGATTTTTTTGCATAAAGACTCTGCTTTACCAGACTCAAAAAAAATACCAGTTTTATTGTTAATAATAGTTTCAGTTGAACCGCCAATATTGCTTGCTATAATTGGTTTTTGCATTGATTGAGCCTCAACTGATATTCTTCCAAAAGCTTCAGGTTCAATTGAAGTAGATACAATTATATCCGAAATCTTATAAGCTGTTGGCATTTTTTTACAATTATCTATAAACCTTATCTGGTTATTTAATCTATATTGTTCAACTAATCGTGTAAGTTTTTGTTTGTAAATTTTTCTACCTTGATCACTTCCTAATATTACAGCATAGAATGCTTCGTGCCCTAACTCTTTATTAGTTAAGTTAATTGCTTCAATAAATAACTCTTGACCTTTCCAGCTAGCCAATCTTCCAGGCAATAATATTATTTTTTTTCCTCTTTTAATTTCCCATTTTTCTAATAACTTATCTTCATCTGAGTCCATAATTGTTGAAGAGTCAAAATAGTCTGTATTAATTCCTCTAAAAATAACTAAAAATTTTTTTTTTGGATTTAATAATTTCGAATAATTTTCATTAATATGAGTAAAAATAAAATTTGATCCTGCAATAATTAAATCAGATCTTAACATTACTGAATTATAAAATTTTTTTATTGAACTATTAAAATTATATGTTCCATGAAAAGTGGTAACAAACTTTTTTCCAGTAATTTTTGTTGCAAAAAAACATGACCAAGCAGGAGCTCTACTCCGCGCATGCACTATAGAAATATTTAAAAATAAAATAATAAAAGTTAAAATTATTGCATTTATAAACATAAGAATTGGATTTTTGCTATGTACTGGAAGTCTTATAACTTTAACTTTTTTTTTATCTACATATTTAAGTAGTTCTCCTCCACTTGTTACTATGTAAGAGGAACAGTTCTGTTCGTATAAATAATGTGCTAAATCATAACATCCAGTTTCAGCACCACCGTATCCCAATTCAGGTATAACTTGTAATACTTTTAATTTAGATAACATATGCTAAGTTAATATATTATCAGATATCTCAAATAGAATTATATGAAAAAATATAAATTACTTAAAATATCTAATACAAAAAAACTTAGATATACTGTTAATTATTCTCAAAAAAACTTATATATAATTTTCTTACATGGTTTTGCTTCAGATATTGAGGGAAAAAAACCAGAAATATTTAACAAATTTGCATTAAAAAATAAAATTGGTTTCTTTGCACTTGAGTATTCAGGTCATGGAAAGTCCTCTGGAGAATTTACAAAAGGAAATATTAGTATCTGGACTAGAGATTCGAAAATAGCTATTAAAAAAATCGTAAAAAAAAATAATTTTATTTTGATAGGCTCTAGTATGGGTGCATGGATATCTTTAAATTTATTTAAATTTTTTAAAAGTCAAATTAAAGGTTTTTTGGGAATTGGATCTGCGCCAGAATTTTTAACTCACTTAATGTGGAAGAAATTTCCCAAAAAAGTAAAAAATGAAATTGTTAATAAAGGAATTTATAAATTAAAAAATGGCCAGCATGAATATTTAATAACTCATCAATTAATTAAGGATGGGAAAAAAAATAAAGTACTTAATAAAAAAATTAATTTAAAGATTCCTGTAACTATGGTTCATGGTAGCAAGGATGAAGTGGTACCTAAAATTTATTCAAAAAAAGTGTTGTCTCTTTTTTTAAATGCTAAAAAAAAAATAAAAATTATTAAAAATGGCGACCATAGCTTGTCATCAAATAAAAATTTGAAAATTATTTTAAAAGAACTTAATCAATTATTAAAGGATGTTAACTAACTCGCAATATCTACTGATTTTTTTGTTGAGATAGGGTTTTCTAATTTATCAAGCATTTCTTTAGGACAAACTTGAAAGAAATTACTAACCTCATTATCAAAGTTGTCTAATAAGTATTTTGCAATTTTAGAATTGGTTTCCTCGAGATACATTTTTATATTATTTTTTAAAAAATTTTTCCAATATTCAGTCTCTAATCTTTGCCAAATAATTGATTCTGGATTAACCTTTTTTTCAAAGTCATCTTTTTTATCATAAATAAAAGCCATTCCCCCTGTCATTCCAGCTCCAAAATTGTCACCAACATTTCCTAAAACAACTACATTGCCTCCTGTCATGTATTCACATCCATTAGTTCCACAACCCTCGATTACAGCTGTGGCGCCTGAGTTCCTTACTGCAAATCTTTCACCAGCTTGACCTGATGCAAAAAGATTTCCTGAAGTTGCACCATACAATACAGTATTGCCAATTATTGTGTTATCATTTGAAATTAAATTACTTTCCTCTTGGGGTTTTACTACAATTGATCCACCAGATAATCCTTTACCGACATAATCATTAGCATCACCTTCGAGATTAAGTTTTAAACCTTTAATTCCAAATGCTCCAAAAGATTGCCCAGCAGAGCCTTTGAAATTTAATGTTAAAAAATCTTTATTTAATTTATTATCACCATATTTTTTGTATAAATAATGAGATATTCTTGTTCCAACAGCTCTATGTGTATTTTTAATTTTAAATATTTTTTCAACTTTTTGAGAGTTATCTAATTTAGTCTCTATTTCTGGCCATATTTCCTGATCTAACGTGTTAGGTACTTTATTTATAGTTTTACTCTCAGAATATCTTTTATTTTCACCTGGATCCGCTTGAACAAAAAGAGGATTAAGATCGAGATCATCAAGATTTTCTGAGGCTTTACTTACTTGTCTTAACAAATCTGTTCTTCCAATCACATCATTTAAAGATTTAAATCCTAATTCTGAAAGAATTTCTCTAACCTCGGTAGCTATGAAGGTAAATAAATTTACAACTTTTTCTGGTGTGCCGCTAAATTTTTTTCTAAGCTCATCATCTTGAGTACAAACACCAACTGGGCAAGTATTCGAATGGCACTGTCTAACCATAATGCATCCCATTGCAACTAATGCTGTTGTTGCAACCCCGTACTCTTCTGCTCCCATCATTGCAGCTATAACAACATCCCTTCCAGTTTTTATTCCACCATCAGTTCTTAGTGTAACGCTATCCCTTAAACCATTTAAAGTTAACACTTGGTTAGCTTCGGTTAATCCCATTTCCCAAGGGATACCAACATATTTTACACTGGTTTGTGGAGTTGCTCCAGTACCACCATTATGACCTGAAATTAAAATTATATCTGCTTTTGCTTTAGCAAC
>CAZBRW010000084.1:0-3323 GCA_964494555.1 uncultured Candidatus Pelagibacter sp.
ATGGTAACAGATTATGATTGTTGGCACCCAGATCATGAAAATGTTGATGTACAAAAAGTTATCAAAGTACTTTTAGGAAATGCTGCTAAAGCTAAAAATGTTATTAAAAATTTAATAGAAATTTTTGAAAGTTATATAGATCCAAAGGATCCAACAAATAATTGTTTAGATGTAGCAATTATCACTTCACCAGAAAAAAGAACACAAAAAACAAAAGATAAATTGAAAACAATCGCTGGTAGAGTTTTAAATAAATGAAAATAGAAGGTATCGAATATAGTACTATTTGGTTTGAAAATAGTATTGTAAAAATTATTGATCAAACAAAACTGCCACATCAATTTATTATAAAAGATTTAAAAACTGTTAAAGATTCAATTAATGCAATTAAAACAATGGAAGTAAGAGGCGCACCTTTGATAGGAGCTACAGCAGCTTATGGACTAGTTTTAGCTATTATAGAAAATAATGATCAATCATTTTTAAAGAGAGCAGCTGAAGATTTAATTAATTCAAGACCTACAGCTATAAATCTAAAATGGGCCGTTGATAGAATGATGAATAAATTATCAGGTGTAAACAGTGATAAAATTTTAGAAATAGCTTTGAGTGAAGTAAATGAAATCTGTGAGGAGGATATAAAATTTTGTGAAAATATTGGTTTAAATGGTCTTAAGATTATAGAGGAAATTTATAATAAAAAGAAAGATACAGTTAATATTTTAACTCATTGTAATGCTGGATGGCTTGCAACTATTAATTGGGGTACAGCCACCTCACCGATTTATCATGCACATAAAAAAGGTATACCAGTTCATGTTTGGGCTGATGAAACAAGACCTAGAAATCAAGGAGCTAACCTCACTTCTTATGAATTAAATGAAGAAGGAATTAAAAATACTATTATTGCAGATAATACTGGTGGTATTTTAATGCAAAGAGGCGAAGTTGACATGTGCATTGTTGGAACTGATAGAACTTTAGCGAATGGTGATGTTTGTAATAAAGTTGGAACCTATTTAAAAGCCTTAGCTGCACATGATAATAATGTTCCTTTTTATGTTGCACTACCTAGCTCAACAATTGATTGGAATTTAAAAAAAGCTAAAGATATTCCTATAGAAGAAAGAAATTCTGATGAGTTATCATATATTGACGGTATAGATGAAAATAGAAAAATTAAAAAAGTAAGAATTTATCCAAAAAATAGTAAATCTTTAAATTTAGCTTTTGATGTAACCCCAGCTAAATTTATAACTGGTTTAATTACAGAAAAAGGTGTTTGTAATGCATCAGAGGAAGGATTAAATAAATTATTTAAATGAACCCACTTATATTTTCTTTAATCTGTCTAATTTTAGTTGCTATATCAGCAAATTTTTTGAGTCTTATTAAAGAAAATAAGACCTTGTTATATATTTCAATCATTCCATGTATTTATATTGTTATTTATGGATTTTATTTAATTTTAGGTCCTATAGATTTATATGAAGATGGTACATCTAATTTTTTTAATAAAAATCCTAAAGAAAAAGATTTACCTACAGTTTTTATTATTCTTAAATTTTATCAATATATTTTGATTTTAACTGGACTTATATTTGGTTATATTTTTTCAAAAAAATTAAAAAAAATTAATGATAGAAGCTGAGCAAATAATTAAATACGCAAACATGTTGAATAGCGAAAAGCTTTCAATATTAAGATCTGGCAATGTATCTCATAGATATAAAGATGGCTTTTTAATTACACCATCGGGTATTAAATATTCATCACTAAAAGTAGATGATATAGTTTTTGTATCTTTAGATGGAAAATTTGATGAAACAAAAAACAAACCATCGTCAGAATGGAGATTCCATAAGGATATTTATTCAATTAAAAATGAGGCTAATGCAATAGTTCATGCTCATTCTACTCACGCAACTGCTGTCTCTGCACACAATAAAGATATACCCGCATTTCACTACATGGTTGCTTTAGCAGGAGGAAATGATTTGAAATGTGCAGAATATGCAACTTTTGGAACACAAGAATTGTCGAATAATATTATTAATGCTCTTAAAAATAGAAAAGCCTGCTTAATGTCAAATCACGGCCAAGTAGCATTTGGAGAAAACTTAGAACAAGCTTTTGAACTTGCTCAAGAAGTTGAAAATATTTGCCATCAATATATAAATACAATAAAATTAGGTAATCCTAAGATACTTTCATCATGTGAAATGGATATTATCTTGGAAAAAGTTAAAAATTATAAAAAAGGTTAACTTTTATGACAAAGGTTGGTGAGCATATTACTCTTGATTTAATAGGTACTGAAAAAGAGTATGAACCAAAATTTTTTGAGAAACTAGTTTATAAAATCGCAAAAAAAGCAAAGGTCACTGTTCTGGAAATTTCAAAATATAAATTTGAACCTCAAGGATTTACTTTAGTTGCGCTATTAGCTGAGTCTCACATCAGTTTTCATACTTTTCCTGAAAAGGGAATTATAAGTTTTGATTTTTTTACATGTGGAAAAGTTAATCCTAATGTTGCTTTAGATGTTTTAAAAAAAGATATTAAGCATTCAAGAATTATTAAAAAAGAATTTAATAGAGACACAATTGATTATTATGATGATATATATAGTTCTCCAGGATTGAAAAAATTTTACATTGTGAAAAATGTTCTTGAAGATTTTACATCTAAGGTTGGTCAACATATACAAATATTAGATTTAGAACAATTTGGTAAATCATTATTTATTGACAATGAGCTGCAAGTTGCAGAAAAAGATGAACATCTTTACAGTTCTACGTTTGTGAACTCTGGATTAAAATTAAATCCAGATAAAATTAATTCAGCGATTATAGGGGGAGGTGACGGTGGAGTCGCAAGAGAATGTATAAGTAAAGAATTTAATTATGTTGATTGGTATGAATTAGACCCCCAAGTTGTTAATGTTTGTGAAAAATATTTAAGTAAAGTGGGGCAGAAGGCTACTAAGAAAAATTCTGTAAAATGTATCTGGGGGGATGCGTTTGAAAGTATTAAAAAAGTTGAAGATAACAGGTATGATAAAATTTTTGTAGATCTTAATGATGATCAATATTGTATAGATTTAGCAGCCAAAAATATTAACTCTTTAAAAAGAATACTAAAGCCAAATGGAACAATTACAGCACAAGTTGGTAGCCAAGATAAAAAACCTAAACAAGTTAAAAAATGGCTCAATTTATTTGAAAAAAACTTTGGCAATACATCTTTAGATAGAATTTACATTCCTAGCTTTGATTGTTCTTGGAATTTTGCATCATCACTAAATAAATAATTACTTTTTA
>CAZBRW010000085.1:0-3282 GCA_964494555.1 uncultured Candidatus Pelagibacter sp.
CAGTTTATAAAAAAGTAGATACTTGTGCTGCAGAATTTAAATCTTTTACTCCATATATGTATTCAACTTACCAAAGAAACTTCTCGACAAAGACGGAATGTGAAGCTGAGCCAACTGCAAAAAAGAAAATTATTATTTTAGGTGGAGGACCAAACAGAATAGGTCAAGGTATTGAATTTGATTATTGTTGTTGCCAGGCAAGTTACGCTCTAAAAGAAGACGGTTTTGAAACTATTATGATTAATTGTAATCCAGAAACTGTATCTACAGATTATGATACTAGTGACAGATTATACTTTGAACCTTTAATAGAAGAGTACGTTTATAATATAATTTTAAAAGAAAAATTAAATGGGAATTTGATTGGAATTATTGCACAATTTGGAGGTCAAACACCAATTAAATTAGCAAAATTTCTTCATGAACACTCATTACCAATAATTGGAACACAATACTCGTCTATAGATCTAGCAGAAGATAGGGACAGATTCAGAACTCTTTTAACGAAGTTAAATCTCAAGCAAGCAGAAAGTGGAATTGCTAAAACTTATGATGAAGCTATCGAAATCTCTTTAAAGATTGGTCTACCTCTAATGGTTAGACCATCTTATGTTTTAGGCGGAAGAGCAATGGAAATAGTATACGAAAAAAGTCAGTTAAAGGATTTTGTTCTAGAAGCTTTCAAGGCTGGAGAAAATAATCCAATTTTGATTGATAAATTTATAAATAACGCAATGGAAGTTGATGTAGATGCGATTTCTGATGGTAAAAATGTTTTTGTTGCTGGAATTATGCAACATATAGAAGAAGCGGGTATACACTCTGGTGACTCAGCTTGTTGCCTACCACCGATCTCCATCAAAAAGGAATTACTAGAAATGATCAATGAACAAACTGAAAAACTTGCACTCGCGTTAAATGTTAAAGGATTTATGAATGTTCAATACGCAATCAAAAACGATGAAATATTTATTATTGAAGTTAACCCAAGAGCAAGCAGAACTGTTCCATTTGTATCAAAAGCTAAAGGAATTCCGTTGGCCAAAATTGCATCGAGAGTAATGGCTGGAAAAAAATTATCTCAATTTAATTTAAAAAACAAAAATTATAATATGTTTGCTGTTAAAGAAGCTGTATTCCCATTTAATAAATTTCCTAACGTAGATGTCTTACTAGGACCTGAAATGAAGTCTACAGGAGAAGTAATGGGGTTAGACAAAGATTTTGGCTTGGCATATGCAAAAAGTCAAATTGCTGCATCAAATTCTTTACCAATCAATGGTATGGCTTTTATATCTTTAAAAAATAGTCATAAAGAAGAAGGTATTGATTTAGCTAAACAATTATTAAAACTTAATTTTTCTCTTTCAGCTACAGAAGGAACAGCGAACTTTATTCGTAAGAATGGTATGAAATGCAAAAAAATAAATAAGGTTAGTGGGGGTTCACCACATATAGTTGATATTTTAAATTCAAAAAAAATTTCTTTAGTTATAAATACTGGAGGGGGTAAGAGTGAACATCGTCTTAATGACGCAATAGCATTGAGAAGAGCTACATTAATTAATAAAGTTCCTTATTGTACAAATATGTCAACTGCCCAAGCTTGTCTGAAAGGAATTAGATCTCTAAAAACAAAAAAAATTTCTGCAAATTCACTACAGGATTTATAATTACTCAACTTTCCAATCAGTTGGAAAAGTAACATAATTTACTTGGAGACATCTTCTCTCTTTAAGTATTTCTTTCTTTTCCATGCCATGCCAGGTCCCTGGCCCACTTGTGAAGAAATACCCATAATTATCTTTATATGGCATTGTTTTTACTTTTTTTAAGTCGTTATCGTAAAAATCAGTTCCTAAATCTTCACTCTCATTTGTCTTATTTACAAATAGTAAGCAAGACATTAATTTTTCCTCAATATCACAGTGCGGTTTTAACCAAAATCCTTTTCTATCGCATATAACCTCTACTCTTATATAAGAATTAGACAAATCTTTACCTATAAGATTTGATACTTTTTCAAAGGTTTTCTTGCTTTGTAGTTCTTTTATAAGATTTGTTAGGTGCGGAAAGTTGTTAGAATTTTCTTTAGTTACAAAACATCTAAACTTTAGTGCTTTACCTCCATGAGACAATCCTTTTCTAAACTCAGGTGCGCCGCCATCTATAGCTCTAGTTCCGTCATAATTTAAATCATATTCAATTGGATTTGCAATATCAGCTTTGACTATTTCATTTATTTGTCCATCAGTAAGAGGTTTGTCTAGTTCCCAATGTAAAAATGGGTCATTGAATTGTTTTGAATTATTTGCAATAGATTTTAAAAATGACATTATATTTTATTTTTAATTATATTGGCCACCCTATTAGTTTCGTCGAGTTTTTCATAGTTCCATATTTCCAATTTATCTTCGAGATTTCTAATAATATTTAATTTGCTAAACAAGTCTCTAAATTGTCTGAATCTAAGGTCATTTCTTTTTGGTGAAATTTGAGCCACATATATTGGTTTTCCTGTTAAGGCAGCTTCAGAAATCATTGAGGTTGAGTCGCATGTTATAACTAAAAATTTTGAAATAGAAAGTGCAGATAGATAAGCTTTTTTATCGACATTTTTAATAACAATACTTTCTTCTCCGAAAAATTTGTCTGCATAATGGATAGTATTAATTGGAGTTCTCATTGAAGGTATAACCAATATTTGAAGATCGTTTTTTTTTGCTAAGATTTTTAAAGTTTGAAAAATCTCACCAATGCTCTTTTTATCATATTTGTAATACTTATTTGGACCTCCTAGAACAAGAAGAATCTGTTGTTTGTCTTTATGAATTTTATTTTTCAGGTAATCGTGATTGTCTGTAATTTCTTTTAATGTTAGATAATGTAATGCTCCTTTTGAATTAATAACATTTTGACCACTCAAGCCATCATGTTCAGGAACAATCACATAATCAAAATTTTTCAAAGAAACTTTCGGATCCTGTATATGAATATTGATTATTTTTTTCTTCGAATTTTTTTTTAGATATAAAGATGGTATTACACTTTTTCGACCACACGAAATAATTAAATCAATCTCTGGTACATTAATTTGTCTAAAAAATAAGTTTGAAACAGGTGTTATTTTAGGATGAAGAAGTTTTGCAAACAAATTCAGTTCAACTTTTTGGTGAATGTAATCAATTCCAAGTGCCTTGGCCAAACCTTCAACCTGGCTTATCATACCATGCATACCTTCTGTTAATAATAAACCTTTTAATTTAGACATAAATTACTATA
>CAZBRW010000086.1:0-3009 GCA_964494555.1 uncultured Candidatus Pelagibacter sp.
GGTTTAAAATTTCTTTATCCAACTATTTATGTGGATCAGGAACTTTTCTTAAATAAGGTTTAATTGTTTCCCAACCATCAGGGTATATTTTTTTTGCTTCCTCGTTTGTAACTTTTGGAACAATAATAACCTTCTCTCCTGGTTTCCAGTCAGCTGGAGTAGCAATTTTATGCTTGATTGTTCTTTGCATAGAGTCAATTGCTCTTAAAATTTCATGAAAATTTCTTCCAGTAGTCATTGGATAAGTTAAGAATAAACCTATTCTTTTATCTGGTCTTATAACATAAACAGTTCTTACTGTCTCGTTATCAACTGCAGTTCTGCCTCCAGAAGTTACACCTGCATCTGCTTCAAGCATGTTATAAAGTTTTGCAACTGCTAAATTTTCATCAGCTACTATTGGATATTCTGGTTTCATTCCACAAACATCAGTTATGTCATCTAACCATTTAACGTGATCTTCAACTGGGTCAACGCTTAAACCAATAACTTTTACATTTCTTGCGTCAAACTCAGGTTTCATTCTTGCTAATGCACCTAGTTCAGTAGTACATACTGGTGTAAAATCTTTTGGGTGTGAAAATAAAACTCCCCAACTGTCTCCTAACCACTCGTGAAAAGAGATGTCGCCATGTTGTGTCTTTGCTTTAAAATCTGGAGCAAGACTATTTATTTTTAGTGTCATATTATTTACCTTCAATTAATTTATTTTAGAATGATTATAAGTAATTAAGCTTATATTTCAATGATATTCAATTTTAAGACGCAACTTATAAGACGTATATAAGCATACAAATTAAAATGTTAAGATTATTATATTATGGACAAGTCTAATCATTCAAACGTGTTAATTGTTGGCGGAGGATGTGCTGGAATTGCAGTAGCATCAAGGATAAATAGTTTAAAACCAGATCTAACTATCTCAATTATAGAACCATCTGAAAAGTCATTATATCAGGCAGCTTGGACTTTAGTTGGTGCAGGCGCTTATAATGTTAATGATACAATAAAAGCAATGTCAGAAGTGATGCCAAGTTATGTTAATTGGATAAAAGCTCATGCAGAAGAATTTATGCCAGATTCAAATTCAGTAAAAACAAACAATGGATCTTACACTTATGATTATCTGATAGTTTGTCCTGGTTTAAAATTAAATTTTGATGGAGTTGTAGGTTTAAAAGAGAATTTAGGAAAAAATAATATATGTACAAATTACTCTGCAGAAATGGCTACTTACACTTGGGATTGTTTAAAAAAATTAGATGGGGGTACATTATTGTTTACCGAACCACCAATGCCAATTAAATGTGCTGGAGCTCCACAAAAAATTGCTTACTTAGCTGCAGACCATTTAAAGAAGAAAGGTAAACTTAATGAAAGTCATTTAGAGTTTTTATGTGCAAAACCGGTTATATTTGGTGTACCTCATTTTCAAGGACCATTAAATGAAATTTGTGATTCATACGGTATTAAGAGAAGTTTCCAACATAACTTAATTTCAGTAAATGGTGATTCTAAAGAAGCTGTATTTAAACAATCAGATAAAGATGGAAACACAAAGGAAGTAACAAAAAAATTTGATTTCATTCATATAACGCCACCACAAACATCTCCTGACTTCGTAAAAAATAGTCCACTTGCTGATGCTGGTGGATGGGTTGATGTAGATCACAAGGGTGGGACGTTAAAGCATACAAAATATGAAAACATTTATAGCCTAGGAGATGTAATGAATGCTCCAAATGCTAAAACAGGAGCAGCTGTCAGAAAGCAAGCTCCTATTGTTGCTCATAATATTGTAAAAGATTTTAAAAAATCTAATGAAAGTTACAGGTTCTATGATGGTTATGGTGCATGTCCTTTAACAGTAGCATATGGAAAAGTAATGCTTGCTGAGTTTTGTTATGCAGGAAAAGTCACACCTAGTTTTCCATTTGACCCAACTAAACCAAGCTCTTTATATTGGCAAATGAAATCCAAATTATTCCCATGGTTACAATGGAACGTAATGTTTAAGGGAAAAGAGTGGGCTAAACCAAATCACAAACCACTTGAAAAATAATTTAAGGCAAATAATATAACAATATTATTGCCTTATGATTTTTGAACAACTTTTTGATACTAAATCTTCAACGTATACCTACATAATATCAAGTGGTGAAGGTAGAGAAGCTTTAATAATAGACCCAGTAATAGAACATACCAATGAATATTTGAAAATTTTAGAAAATTTAAAATTAAAATTAGTAAAAGTTATTGATACCCATATTCATGCAGATCATATAACTGCACTTAACGAGTTGAGTAAACAAACTAATTGTACAAAAATAATGGGAGAAAACTCTAAGTCTGAAGTGATAGATATCAAAATTAAAGATAATGAAACTGTAGATATCGAAAATATTAAATTAAAAGCAATGTATACTCCTGGTCACACTGACTGCTCTTATAGCTACTTTATGAATGACAGAGTTTTTACTGGTGATACTTTATTAATAAATGGTACTGGCAGAACAGACTTTCAGAATGGAAGTTCTTTTGAAGCTTACGACTCATTATTTAATAAACTGTTAAAATTACCAGAAAAAACACTTGTCTATCCTGCTCACGATTATAATGGCAAAAAATTCTCAACTATAGAAAAAGAGAAAAATAACAATCCAAGGCTTCAGGTAAATTCAAAAGAAGAGTATGCAGAAATTATGGAAAATTTAAAACTTGCAAATCCAAAAATGATGGATGTGGCGGTACCGGCCAATTTAAAGGGACTTACTTTAGATCAGTTATAGTTAGTGACAAATAAGGCATTGAATTTTTAATCAAAATATCTATATGTATTTTATGCCTTGCAATAACCTTAAATGTAAATGTGCGAACTGCATAAATGATAAATGCAGATGCGAGGGCAAAGACAAATGTAAATGCAAGCCTGAAGACACTATTTGTTGTTGCAACAAGTAGTTTTTAGCAAAATTAATTAACTAAAAACAAATTATGAATGAATATTTA
>CAZBRW010000087.1:0-2976 GCA_964494555.1 uncultured Candidatus Pelagibacter sp.
AGCAGGAGCCTTTTAAGCTCAAGGTCGTGGGTTCGATTCCCACCCGACCCACTACAAACCTTTTGCTCTACCTCTTAAAAGTGACAAAGGTGTTTTAAAAATAATTTTTAAATCTAAATAAAGCGACCAATTTTCTATGTACTCAATATCATATTTATACCAAGTTGAGAATTCAGAAGTGTTTCTTTCATTTATTTGCAATAAACCAGTTATACCAGGTAAAACATTTAATCTTCTCATATAATTTTTGTCAAATAATTTCGTATCTTCATCAAATAATGGCCTTGGTCCAACAATAGACATTTCACCTTTCAAAACATTTATAAATTGTGGGATTTCGTCAAGGCTATATTTTCTTAATGAGTGAGCTCCTTTAATAATTCTTGGATCGTCTTCAATTTTAAAAATTACCTCATCATTTTTGTTTAAGTCTTGAAGCTCTTCTCTTATCTCATGAGAGTTGTTGTACATTGTTCTAAATTTATACATATTGAATTGTTTCCCGTGAAGACCTACCCTAGCTTGTTTAATAATCACAGGTCTTCCATCAATAATAAAAATATAAAAATAAGTAATTAAAATTAATGGGAATAAAGAAATTATCCCTAAAATTGAAAAAATTATATCTATTGTTCGTTTTAAAATATACTTAGACCCATATTGGATATCGTTATTAAAGTAAGTTAAATAATAATCCGATATAATTTCTGATCTTTTAAGAAAGTAATTCTGAAATTTTAGATTTTCACTTGAAATTATTAAAACTTTTTTGTTTAGGTTTATTAAATATTCTTCCAAGTCTTCATTTATAGAAAAAGTTTTTGGAACATTAATCACAATAAGATTTAAATTTATTTCTTTATTAATTGTGTCTATATTATCAATAACTAATTTTGAGTCATTTAAATTTACGTCAACAAAATCTTTAATAGACTTTCTAAAAGTCATAATTCTCAAGTTTCTAAACAAAGAATCTTGTTCGAGATTGAATGTGACATAATTCTCATTTGTGACGGACCTACCTAATAATGATGATATGAATTCACTATTTCTAAACAATAAAAGGATTATTGGTACTAAAAAAGTAAATAACACTAAATATCCTCTGGATATTAAATGTGCAACCCTGAAGAATGTTAGAAATACAAATAATGAACTTGTCCATAGTAAATATATTGATATATATTCATCTAAATAACTTCTGTCTAATGAGTAAGATAATTCATTTACATATGTATAAAATTTTGTTGAGTAAAGAATTACTAAAAACAAAAATATAAATAAAACTAAAAATACATTGATTGTGACTAATTCTTCATTAATAAAAGGAAAAAATCTATTTCTATCTTCCCATAAATTTGAATCGATTTGCATTGCAAAACTATTGCCAACACATTGTTCACAAGCCGTGTCACTTAATAAATATGTATTGAAGTAATAAATAGATAAATATGACAAAATAATTTGTAAAAATAGAAATCTAAAAGAGTATTTAAACAGCGAACTAATTCCCATACTTTTATTTTATTTTATTTATTTCTTAATTGTTATGATATTTTATTTACTCTTCGCCAAAAACTTGAAGAAAATTTTGGATCTATATATTTTTCAAATTTGTTTATATTATTGAAACTATTCAAAAATGTATTACTAGACATTCTTGCATCTTTTGCAGGATATAAAGATCCATTATTTTCGATAACTATTTTGTCCAATCTATCCAAAAATTTAAATGTAGTTGAATCTTTAATTCTAAAATCTAATGCAAGAGTAAGTCCTTTTCTAGGAAAAGACATGTAACCTTTAGACTCAATTTCACCAAAAGTTTTTAATACACCTAACGCGGGAATTTGATTATTTATCTTTATTTCCGCTATTACTCTTTGCATTGTTTCAAAAGCATTTTTATTTGGTACTACAAACTGGTATTGTAAAAATCCTTTTCTTCCGTAAGCTCTTCCCCAGTTATCAATAACATCAAGAGGAAAGAAAAATGGTTTAAAGTGTTGCATTTTGTTATTAGAGTTTTTATTTCCTCTGTAATAAACTTCATTAATAATTTTCATACTTAAATTATTAACAAATGAAAAAGGGGGCGTCATTGGGAAAGTTATTTTAAAATCGTTTCCTTTTTTCTTGCTTAGAATATTTTTTTTTGCATGATTACCAGATAGGTATACTCCTCTCAATTCAGCTTTATTTTTTAAGAGACAATCAACCCAACTTACTGTGTATTCATTTGATCTTTCTGCTTCTTCGTTTATCTTAAAGTAATGTTTGAGTGAATCATATCTTTGAGTTTTTACTTCCATAAATTGTGATTCTATTTTTTTTAACTTTATTTGTACCGATGTAATTATTCCTGTCAACCCCATACCCCCAATTGTGGCCTTAAAAAATTCTGGATTTTCAGTCTCACTACAATAAATAATTTCTCCATCTGACCTGAGTAGTTGAAAGCTTATAACAAAATTACCAAAGCTACCAACTTTATGATGATTTTTTCCATGTATATCATTTGCTATAGCCCCTCCGATTGTAATATTCCTTGTTCCAGCGACGACTGGTAGAAACCAACCTGTTGAAGCAATAGTATTGAGTATGTCTTTAATAGAAACTCCAGATTCACAATGGAGCACTCCATTATTTATATCTATCTCATAAATTTTATTATATTTTGTTGTCACAACAATATTGCCAAGATCATTCAGACATACATCACCATAACTCCTACCAAGTCCATAAGCTAGATAATGATTTTCATTAAACATTAATTTTTCTTTTTGAGAAAAATATTCAACATCTGCATGTTTAACTTTTGGATAATTGTTCCATGACTTATATTTGTTCACATTAATATTTTAGTTTTATAATTCTTTTTATAGTATTTTATTTTCCAGCGGTTAATATCATATTTATAGAAATTGGGGGCGTGGTAAAGTCTGGAGTTTACGCCTGCCTGTCACGCAGGAGGTC
>CAZBRW010000088.1:0-2953 GCA_964494555.1 uncultured Candidatus Pelagibacter sp.
AAATCTTAAAGGTCGAAAAAACTATGAAGAAAAGAAAGCTTCAAAATTAGGTTTTGAATCACTCTACGCATATTATGAGGATAAAATTTTAAAAGAAAAAAGAGCAGTTGATGACAAAAAAAAAGAATTAGAAGAATTAAAAGTAGAAGAACAATCCATTAAAAAAGAAAAAAAAACAAAAAAAAGTTGCAGTTGCTGTTAACTAAAATCTTATAAAATTTTTTAAACTATTTTTAGAAAGTCTTCAAATTCAATAATATTCATCAACATTTTGTGGTTTCTGTAATAATAATTATAAGTTAATTTTTTAAAATTATTCACTTTTGTACTTAAAGGATTGTTATTATCTCTTTTTAATATAACGCCAATTCCTTGATCTGCACATATTGTGTAACAGTCTAGATTATTTAAAAATCTTTTATTTGCTAAAGCTTTCCAGACATCACCATTCCAGGTTGCTTCTGTTCTAGGTACAGATTGAGCGTTTAATGATTGTGGTAAACAATCATGCATTAATATAATTCCATTGCTGTTTAAAACATTTAATGAATTATTTATATCTTTTAAAACTTGATTGTAATGGTGTAGTCCATCAATAAAAATACAATCAAATTTATCCTTATTACCAGAAAAAAATTCATCACTTGTCATTCTAACATTCCCTCCATAATATGGATCAACACCAATTTTTTTTTTACACTTGATTTTAGAAAATAATTCATCATTAAAAGTGCCTATTTCTAAATAGCTTTGAAAATTTTTTAAATCTATTATTTTCTGAACAATAGTAATTCGTGAAGGTTTTGAATTATAATTAAAATTTAAATCTCCTGGATCTTTTTCACCAAAATTCTTTCTAAAAAATTTAATTAATTTTCTCCATTTTTTTTTCCCATGAACGCTTGCTAATTTTTCGTAAAATTTATCTAACATGAAATTTATAGTGATTTTGATGCAATTTCTTTTTTTGGATCATAAAAAGGTTTTTCAATCACTATAGAATCTACTTTTTTATTATCAATTATAACTTGGTGGTTAAGACCAATTTTTGAATAATCAATATCAACTATGGCTAGTGCAATATTTTTTTTTAGCCTTGGTGAATAAACTGCAGATGTAACTTTGCCAATTTTTTTATCACCACTGTTTATTTGCCAAAATATAGTATTTGGTCCTTTTAGTGGATCGCATTTAATTTCTAATCCAATTTGAATTCTTTTAATTCCTTCTTCTTTAATTTTTTTCAAAGCATTTTTACCTATGAAATCAATGTCGCTATCTAAATTTACCAAACGATCTAATCCAAGTTCGAAAGGGTTAGTATGAATATCGGCATCTGCATGGTACGAGAGCATTCCACCTTCTATACGTCTTATTGATGAAGTATGACCGGGTTGAATTCCTAAATTTTTACCTGCTGACATAATTTTTTCCCAAAGCTCATTTCCTTTCGATCCATCTCTTAAAAATAATTCATAGCCAAATTCACTAGACCATCCTGTTCTTGAAACAACCAATGGTATTCCATCAAGTTCTAATTCTTTAAACCAATAATATTTTAAATCTTTAATATCATCACCAAAAATCTTGGTCATTATTTCAGCTGAATTTGGACCTTGTAATTGTAATGGAGAAACATCAGGTTCAGTAATTTTAACATCTAATTCTGAATTAACAGCTACACCTTGCGCCCATAATAAAATATCACTATCACCCAAAGACAACCAAAAATGATTTTCTGCTAGTCTTAATAGAACAGGATCATTTAATATACCCCCCTTTTCATTTGTAATTAAAACATATTTGCATTGTCCAACCGAAAGTTTTGATAAATCTCGTGGAGTTAATAATTGAACAAATTTAAATGCATCAGGTCCAGTTATTTCAACTTGCCTTTCAACTGCAACATCACAAAGTATTGCTGTTTGAATTAAATTCCAAAAATTTTTCTCAGGATCGCCAAAGTCTCTTGGGATATACATGTGATTATAAACAGAAAAACCTGTTGCACCCCATTTGACAGTTGATTCAAAATATGGGGATTTTCTTATCTGAGTTCCAAACCCAAAATTTTTATCACTCATTAATTAATTTCTTTTCTGATCTGTTCTATTTTTATTTTTTTTTGAAGACTTCTATTAGAATCATAAAGAAGATTAAACTTAATTTTTTTGTTTGTTTTTATAGATATAAATTTTGCATTTCTAACTTCATAATTATCAGCTACTGCGCTAATAGGTCTTTTTTTGGGATCTATATTCTTAATAGTAATTTTTGATTTATCACTAACAACTTTACCTTTCCATCTTCTGGGTCTAAAGGCACTTATAGGACTTACTGATAACTTTTTTGAATCTAAGCTTAAGATTGGACCATGAACAGACAAATTATATGCAGTACTTCCTGCTGGTGTTGAAACTAAAACGCCATCCGAAACCAAACTCTTAATAATAGTTTTAGAACCATTAAAAATTGAAATAGATGCTGCTTGTCTGCTTTGTCTTAATATAGATACTTCATTTATAGCAATAGATTTTTTAATTAAATTTGTTTTAGTTTTAACAGTCATTTCTAATGGTGATATCGAAACTGATCTACATTTAGATAAATTCTGGATAGAAAATTTTTTAGGAAATTTATTCATTAAGAATCCATAATTACCAGAATTAATTCCATAGAAGGGTTTTTTTTGATTAAGATATTTTTTTAATGTTGAAAGCATAAAACCATCACCACCTATAACAATAATTAAATTACTTTTAGATAAAGAGTAAGAATTGATTTTACGTTCTAATGATTTTTTAATTTTTAGTGAAAGATTATTTTTATCATACACTATATGCGGTTTAATCATTTTAGTGGTGCCCTCGGCCAGACTCGAACTGGCACTCCCAAAAGGGCAAGGATTTTAAGTCCTTTGTGTCTACCAATTTCACCACGAGGGCTCCTAGAT
>CAZBRW010000089.1:0-2928 GCA_964494555.1 uncultured Candidatus Pelagibacter sp.
ATGAGCACCACAGATGAAAAAGAAATTAAGAGATTGGGTAATTTAGTTTTAAAAAGAGGTGCAATTCCACTAGATGGTCCTGTGAGCGGTGGTTGTCATAGAGCTGCAACTGGAAATATTGCAATATTTGTAGGTGGTGATAGAGATGCATTTGAAAAAATTCTTCCTGCATTAACAGTCATGGGGAGAAAGATTCTTCACACAGGAAAGCTAGGATCAGCTTCAATTCTCAAGGTTATCACAAATTATTTGGCCTCAGTTCACTTAGCTGCTCTTGGGGAGGCATGGACAGTTGCTAAAAAATCTAATTTAGATTTAAAAAAAACATACCAAGGAATTGCTGTATCTTCTGGAAACTCATTTGTCCACGAAACTGAGAGCCAGGTTATTTTAAATGGATCATACAATATAAATTTTACGATGGATTTGGTTGTAAAAGATACAAGTTTATTTGACAATCTATCAAAAAAACTTAATTCAAACTTAGAGTTGTCTCCAATTATATCAGATATATTTAAGGATGGTGAAAAAAAGTATGGCAAAAGAGCCTGGTCATCAATGATAGTAAAAAGAATGGAAGATAAAAATAATATAGAGTTTAGAGCTAAAGGTTTTCCTGCTGAACTTACTGATAATGAACCTGAAGAAAAAGGATTTGAAATTTAACTCATATTAGTATTTATTATAATTTCATATGCTTGATAAAACAAAATTTTATATAAATGGAGAATGGGTTAATCCATCAAAAAAAAATGACTTTGATGTTATAAATCCATCAAATGAAGAAGTTTGTGCAAAGATAACTTTAGGAAGTTCAGAAGATACAGACAAAGCAATTCAATCAGCAAAAAAAGCTTTTGAAACTTGGAAAGAAACCACTAAGCAAGAAAGAGTCGGATTACTTGAAAAATTGTTAAAAATTTATAACGAACGATATGATGAAATGACTGACGCTATAACAACTGAATTAGGTTGTCCAAGAGATTGGTGTAGTGCAAATCAAACCTCATCAGGCGCTTCTCATATTGAAGATTTTATCAAAAGATTAAAAGAGTTTAATTTTGAACCAGGCTTCGATAAAGGATCAAAAAATCAAATACTTTATGAACCCATTGGAGTTTGTGGATTAATTACACCCTGGAATTGGCCAATAAATCAAATTGCTTTAAAAGTAGTACCTGCTTTAGCAACAGGATGTACAATGATTTTAAAACCATCGGAGATTGCACCTTTGTCAGGAATGTTATTTGCTGAAATGATACATGAGGCAGGCTTTCCATCAGGTGTATTTAATTTAGTAAATGGTGACGGCGCAGGAGTTGGAACTATACTGTCAGGTCATAAAGATGTTGATATGGTTTCTTTTACAGGATCTACAAGAGCAGGAAGGCTAATTACAAAAAATGCTGCTGACACAATTAAAAGAGTTTGTCTAGAACTTGGAGGAAAAGGAGGAAACATTGTATTTGCTGACTCTTATCCTGAAGCAGTAAGAGATGGTATTAGAAATGTAATGAGTAACTCTGGTCAATCATGTGATGCTCCAACAAGAATGTTAGTTGAAAGATCAATTTATGAAAGAGCAGTAAAAGAAGCTGCAGATGAAGCAAATAAAATTAAAGTTGATCTAGCAAGTAAAGCTGGTGATCACATAGGTCCTGTAATATCAAAAATTCAGTTTGATAAAATACAAAGTTTAATAAAAAGTGGAATTGAAGAAGGTGCAAAACTAGTTGCAGGTGGACCAGATAGACCTGAAGATTTTAAGAAAGGTTACTTTATTAAACCCACAATATTTACAGATGTCGATAATAACATGAGAGTAGCTAAAGAGGAAATATTTGGACCTGTATTATCTATAATTCCATTTGAAACTGAGGAAGAAGCAATTCAAATTACTAATGATACTGAATACGGTCTTGGAAATTATTTACAAACTAGTGATAAAGAAAAAGCAAAAAGAGTTTCCAGAAAACTAAGATCAGGAATAGTTTATGTAAATAATCAAGCAGCGGACTCCGGAACGCCTTTTGGGGGGTATAGACAATCCGGAAATGGTAGAGAAGGTGGTAGTTGGGGACTTCACGAATATCTAGAAGTAAAAACTATTACAGAATGGCAATAATATAAATTTTTCTAAATTAAAGTGGGTCATTTACTAATTCATAGGGGTCTTGCTAAAAAGACCTTTAAAGAAAATACTTTAAAATCATTTAAATATTGTTTTCAAAAAAATTTTGGAATTGAGACTGATTTACAAGTTACTAAAGATAATAAAATTATTTGCTTCCATGATTTTAATTTAAAAAAACAATTTAAAATCAATAAATATATAAATAAAACTAATTATAAAGATTTGGTAAATATTAGTAGAAAAAATAAAAAACCAATTCCTCTTTTGTCAGATCTTATAAAGATATCAAATAATAAAAATTTTTTGATGCTTGAAATTAAACCTATTTTACAAAAAGATAAAATTAATCTTTTGTTAAAGGAAGTTAATAAATTGAAAAATTTTTCAATAACTTCCTTTAAGGAAAAAAATATTATTAATTTATATAATTTACGAAAGAAATTGAGTCTTGGACTTTTAATACCTTCTACATTCAACTTTGATATGATTGTCTCTAAAAGTAAAAAAAAATATGTAAAATTCCTTGTCCTGGAAAAGAAATTTCTAAGAGAAAAACGATTAAATAAAATAAAAAAAAAAATTTATTTCTATACTATTAAAAAAAGTTCTGATTTTAAAAAATATAAAAATTTTAATTTAATTTTCGAAAATTTATAAAATTTTTTTTAAATAATTTAATCTTCCAATTATTTCATCACGATCCATGTAATATCCTTGTAGATGTCGGTGTCCAGAATTTGGATCAAATTCTGTTCTTCCATGAAGTACTCTTCTATTGTTAAAAGAATAAATAT
>CAZBRW010000090.1:0-2895 GCA_964494555.1 uncultured Candidatus Pelagibacter sp.
GAATTTGCATGCATTAAAAGCATCCTACCAACTCTTTCTTCTTTATCTTTAGAGGTATTGTATATGCCTGTTCCTGACTTTACAGTGCCTGAATATATCCGAATAAAAGTCAAAGATCCTACAAAAGGGTCATTTGCTACTTTAAATGCTAAAGCAGAAAAAGGTGCGCTGTCATCAAATTTCATTTCTATTTCATCATCAGATCCTGGTTTTGTTCCCTTAATTGATCCAATATCTTTAGGGCTAGGTAAATAATTAACAACTGCATCTAAAAGTGGTTGAACACCTTTATTTTTAAACGCAGATCCTGTTATAACAGGTACAAAATCAAAATTTAGACACCCTTTTCTAATACAGCTAATTAAATCCTCATTCTTAACATTTTCGCCATTCAAATAACTTTCCATGAGTTTTTCATTTTGTTCAACGGCAGTCTCTACTAATTCTTGTCTGTATTTATTGCAAATGTCTTTTAAATCATCAGGAATATCTTTTTCTTCCCAGGCAGCTCCTAGGTCTTCATTTTTCCAAACTATGGCTTTCATTTTAACTAAATCAACAACTCCTTGTAGAGATGCTTCTATACCAATTGGTATTTGCATTACTAAAGGTTTTGCGCCTAATCTATCTTTGATCATATCTACACATCTAAAAAAGTCTGCGCCTGTTCTATCTAATTTATTAACAAAGCATATTCTTGGAACTTTGTATTTATCAGCTTGTCTCCATACTGTTTCAGATTGAGGTTCAACGCCAGCTACACCATCAAAAACAGCTACAGCACCATCTAATACTTTTAATGAGCGTTCTACTTCGATAGTAAAATCAACATGGCCCGGTGTATCTATTATATTAATTCTATGATCGTTCCAAAAACATGTCGTAGCAGCTGATGTAATTGTTATTCCTCTTTCTTGTTCTTGCTCCATCCAATCCATAGTTGCAGCTCCATCATGGACCTCGCCAATTTTATGACTTTTTCCAGTGTAGTAAAGTATTCTCTCTGTTGTGGTAGTTTTTCCAGCATCTATATGTGCCATGATACCAATGTTTCTATATTTATCTAATGTATGTGTTCGTGACATAAAATTTACCATCTAAAATGTGCAAAAGCTTTATTTGACTCTGCCATTTTATGTGTATCCTCTTTTTTTTTAATTGCTGATCCTTTGTTTTGATATGCATCATAGATTTCGTTAAAAATTTTATCAGACATTTTCTTATCTTTTCTTTTTCTAGATGCATCAATTAACCATCTCAAAGCGAGAGCTTGAGATCTTTTTGATTTCACTTCAACAGGTACTTGGTAGGTTGCGCCACCTACTCTTCTAGATCTGACTTCTACTGTAGGTTTAATATTATTTATTGCTTCATTAAAAATATTTATTGGTTCATCTTTTGTCTTTGATTTAATTTTTTCTATAGCATCATAAACTATTTTTTCTGCTACAGTTTTTTTTCCATCATACATAATAGAATTAATTAATTTTGGTACCACTGAAGATTTATACTTTGGATCGATTACCTGAATTTTTTTTGGTGCTTTTTTTTTCCTAGACATAATTATTTAGCTCTTTTAGTTCCATATAAGGATCTTCTCTGTTTTCTACCAGCAACACCTTGTGTATCAAGGTTACCTCTTAGAATATGGTAACGTACTCCTGGTAAATCTTTCACTCTACCGCCTCGAATTAAAACAACTGAGTGTTCTTGTAAGTTGTGACCTTCACCACCTATGTACGCAGTAACCTCGAAACCATTTGATAATCTAACTCTAGCAACTTTTCTTAAAGCTGAGTTAGGTTTTTTGGGAGTCGTTGTATAAACTTTCACACACAC
This sequence comes from uncultured Candidatus Pelagibacter sp., assembly GCA_964494555.1. Taxonomy (GTDB): domain Bacteria; phylum Pseudomonadota; class Alphaproteobacteria; order Pelagibacterales; family Pelagibacteraceae; genus Pelagibacter. Next base: position 1,840 of record CAZBRW010000090.1, read on the forward strand.
ACCTCTTTTAAGAGGTTGTTTTTCTAAAGCTGGAACTTTATTTCTAGCTAAAGGTCTAATTCTTTTTTTTCTTAGCAACTGGTTTATAGTAGGCATAATTTTATAATTTAATTTTTTGATGAAAATAACTGATAGGTTATAAATGGCAGCGTTTAGTGCTTAAGCACTACATTCCAACCAAAAAATATCGCCAAAATACTATAGAAAAATCATTTGTCAATTTAAAAGCCGATTTTAATTGTTAAATTTCTATTGATTTATAGGGGTTTCTGATGGTTCGATCGTTTCTTGCTCTGATAAAAATTTATTATCATCATCTATGGCTCTTTTGTTCCAATTATTTTTAATAGAACCGGTTCCTGCAGGAACTAATCTTCCAACAATAACATTTTCCTTTAATCCCTGTAACTTATCAACTTTTCCTTTAATTGCAGCATCAGTTAAAACTCTTGTAGTTTCTTGGAAAGAAGCTGCTGATATGAATGATTCTGTTTGCAATGAAGCTTTAGTTATACCCATTAAAACTCTTTCTCCAATTGCTAGTTTTTTATTTTCTGATTTAAGTTTTTCGTTCAGATCCAAAAATTTTATTCTGTCAATGATCTCGCCAGGTAAAAGACTTGAATCACCTGACTCTTTAACTTCAATCTTTTTAAGCATTTGTCTCAATATGACTTCAATATGCTTATCATTAATTACTACACCTTGTAATCTATAAACTTCTTGAACTTGATTTACAAAAAACTCAGTTAACTCTTCAATGCCTAATATTCTTAAAATATCATGAGGTAATGGTTGACCATCTAAAAGATACTCACCCTTTTTGATCTTTTCACCTTGATTAAAATTTATATGTTTTCCTTTAGGAATTAAGTAAGTTGATGTTTCACCTGATTCTGATTCAATTGTAACCCTTTGTTTACCTCTCACCTCTTTGCCAAAAATTACTTTACCATCATTTTCAGCAATAATTGCACTATCTTTAGCTTTTCTTGCTTCAAAAAGTTCAGCAACACGAGGTAATCCACCTGTTATATCTTTTGTTTTTGTTGTCTC
>CAZBRW010000091.1:0-2876 GCA_964494555.1 uncultured Candidatus Pelagibacter sp.
TTAGTTTTAGATAGCTTTAACCAGGAATACAGTAATATTATTGAATCAATAGACAATCAAAACATTAATTTTTATGTTAATTTTATTCAAAACCAACTTTTTAAAAGTAATAAATATTTTAATGACCAAGAACCATGGAAAAAAAAGAACGATATTAAACGATTAAGTACAATTGTTTATGTTTCTTTGGAATTAATAAGAAAAGTTTCTATAATGCTGTATCCAATTATTCCCGAAAGTACTTTAAAAGTATTAAAGATATTTAATATTGATGAAAAAAACATAAATTTTCATTCAGTAACAAAACATGATGTTCTTAAGAGTAATCAAATTTTATCAAAACTTTCAATATTATTTAAAAAAGTAGAAAAACATGATTGATACACATTGTCATTTAGATCAACAACCCTTAATAGATAATTTAACTACAGTAATTAAAAGATCTAAAGATGTTGGTATTAAAAAATTATTAACTATTTCTACAACCGTTGTTTCATTCGAAAAAATTTTAGAGATTATAAAATTAGATCCAATAATTTATGGTACTTTTGGAATTCACCCTCATGAAGCTGATAAAGAATTATTATCAAAAAATGAAATTGTGAATAATTTTAAAAATAACAAAAAAGTTATAGGCGTTGGTGAAACAGGTTTGGATTTCTATTATAATAATAGCAATAAAATCAATCAAATAAAAAGTTTTGAGAATCATATTGAGGCTTCGATAGACTTAAAAATTCCTATTATTGTTCATTCTCGAAATGCAGAAGATGAAACGTATGAAGTTCTATCAAAATATAAAAAAGATAATTTAAAAATACTTATGCATTGTTTTACAGGATCATCTAATTTTGCAAAAAAATTATTGAATTTTAACACCTATTTCTCTGCTAGTGGTATAATCACTTTTAAAAATAGCCTTGATTTGCAAAATACCTTTAGATCAATCCCTAAGGATAAACTTCTAATTGAAACAGATAGTCCCTTTTTAGCACCTGTTCCTCATAGAGGAAAAAAAAATGAACCGAGCTTTATTATTTTTACACTTAAAAAATTAGCTGAGCTGAGAAAAATAGATCAAAATGAATTAGCAAAAATTACAACTGATAATTTTAATAAACTTTTTTCTAAATGAAAATAGAATTCGTTATTTTAGGTTGTGGAAGTTCATTTGGTATCCCTAGAATAGATGGATATTTTGGAAAGTGTGATCCCAATAATAAAAAAAATTATAGAACTAGATGCTCTGTATTGCTTAGATTTAAAAATATTAATATTTTAATCGACACATCTCCGGATTTAAAAAGTCAATTGCTAAAACATAATGTTAAAAACATAAATAAAGTTTTTTATACACATCCACACGGTGACCAAACTCATGGTATCAATGAGTTAAGAGTTTTTTATATAAAATCTAGGAAAAAGGTTCCAGTTTATGCAAATCTATCAACACGAAAGTACTTAAATCAATCATTTCGGTATTGCTTTAGTGATGCCAAAAACTATCCAGCGATTTTAGAATTAAAAAAATTAAGTTATTTACACTATATAAAATCTAAAAAAAAAAATATTATTAAATTACGATCGATAAAAGTTGAGCATGGAAATATAGATAGTACATGCTATGTAATAAATGATAAATGTGCTTATGCACCTGATGTAAGCAGAATACTTCCTAAAGATCTAAAATACTTGAAAAAACTTGATTACTTAGTTATTGATTGTTTAAGATATAAATCTCATCCATCTCATTATAGTCTTGATGATGTATTAATTTTAGTTAATAAAATTAAACCCAAAAAGACTATATTAACAAATCTGAATAATGATATTGATTATAATGAAATAAAAAAAAAATTACCAAAAGGTATTGTACCTGCATACGATGGTTTATCATTCCGCTTCTAGCAGTATTTTTATTTTATTAATTATTTTTTTTGATGTTGGATTTGTGAATGACGAATAGGTGTCTTCAATTTTACCTTTTTTGTTAATTAATATTTTGTGAAAATTCCACTTGGGTACAGATGCCTTACCATAATTTTCTTTTGCCCATTTGTATACATCATGTGCTTTATCGCCTTTTACTTCATAAATTGATGTCATTGGAAAATTTATATTAAAATTAACTTCACAAAAATCTTTAATTTCTTTTTCATCATTTTTTTCTTGATTGAATGAATTAGATGGTACACCTAAAACAATTAGGCCTTCTGATTTATAAGTGTCCCATAATTTTTGTAATTCACCATATTGTTTTGTAAATCCACAATAGCTAGCTGTATTTACAACAAGTACAACTTTATTTTCATACTTTTTTAAATTAATAACTTCTCCAATAATGTTATTAATTTTGAAATCAAAAAAAATTTTATTATATTCAGCTGATGTAACATTTTTTGTAAAGAACATTATTAGCGTAACTATAGTAAATATAATTTTTTTCATAGAGTGATATTATTTATTTGGTGTAAGTAATATTAAAAAGTACCCAAATAAAGTGGATAATAATGACCCAGTTAAAACACCAATTTTTACTCCATCCATATATTGCATACTTTCAGCAAAGGCTAAATTTCCAACAAAAAGACTCATTGTGAAGCCAATACCTGTTAATACACCGACACCATAGAAGTTATACCAACTAGTATTGCTTGGCATTTGTGCAACTTTTAATTTGATCGAAATATATGAGAAGATGAATACACCTAGCTGTTTACCAACAAATAATCCTAGAACTATCCCTAGCGGAACTTTGTCTAATAAGGATGAGAATGATAAACCTTCTAAAGATACACCGGCGTTTGCAAAAGCAAATAAAGGCATTATTAAAAACGCAACATATGGACTAATTGCGTGTTCAATTTTTATAAGAA
>CAZBRW010000092.1:0-2778 GCA_964494555.1 uncultured Candidatus Pelagibacter sp.
AAAGTTGCCATTGTATTAATCTTAACTAAATACTCCATGTTTTTAGTTTTAACTTTTGTAAAATGTTCTGGAATATTATTTCCCGCGTTATTTATTAATATATCAATTCTTGATTGTTCATTAATTATTGATTTTATTTGGTTGTAATTAGTAACATCGCAAACATAAGATTTACATTTGACTCTGAGACTTTTAATAATTTTTGAAACTTTATCTAAGTCTTTTTTTGTTCTGCTAATTATGATTAAATTGGCTCCTGCCTCAGCAAGAGCTATAGCGCAAGCTTTTCCTAATCCTTTACCTGCTCCAGTTACTAAAGCAACTTTATTTTTAAGGTTATACTTTTTTAAATACATTCTATATCAATAACTTTATATCAGTATAAATCAATTCAATTGCTACGAACAAAATTGCTAACAATCCTACCCATCCAATCCAACTATATTTTTTTATCCATTTAGATATAAGAGTTGCTGCAAATGCCATTAAAGCAATTGACAGAATTAACCCAAATATTAATAATGAATAATGATCTTTTGCAGCTCCTGCTACTCCAAGAACGTTATCTAAACTCATAGTTACATCTGCAATTATTACTGTTGTAATAGCTTTAAAAAAATTTGAATTATCTATTTTAATTTTTTCATTATCTTGATTAACGTTTTTAATCACATCTACATATAATTTATAGCATATATACAAAAGAAGAATTCCACCAATAAGCCTCAATCCTGTAATCTGAAGTAGATATGCAGTCATTAATGTGAAAATAATTCTTAGTACAACTGCAGCACCAATCCCAAAAAATATAATTTTTTTTCTTTGATTTGCTGGAAATTGAGATGCCACCATCCCAATAATAATTGCATTATCACCTGCTAAAACTAAATCGATAAAAACAATTTGGAAAAATACTAAGATTTGCTCAGATAACATTAACCATTCAATATCATATCTGCACCCTTTTCAGCAATCATTATGGTTGGTGCATTTGTATTTCCTGATGTTATATTTGGCATAATGGAGGCATCTATAACTCTTAAATTTGAAATACCATGTACTTTGAGTTGATCAGATACTACAGAATCTTCGTCATTTCCCATTTTACAAGTTCCTACAGGATGAAAAATAGTTTGTGTATAATCACTGCCAGCCTTTACTAGTTCTTCGTCATCTTGAATATGCAATCCAGGTCTATACTCCTCAGTTTCATACTTTTTAAAAGTTTCTGTATCAAGCATTATTTTTCTTACAAGCTTTAATCCTTGTGCCGCTACATACCTATCATCATCTGTTGAGAGATAATTCATTTTAATCTTTGGATATATTCTACTATCATTACTTACTATATTTATCTCACCTCTACTTGTTGGTCTGATATTAGCAACTGTTGGTGTAATTCCATGAAAATCATGTAATTTTGATGCTCCTAAAACATCAGTACTTATAGGCTGAACATGAAACTGTAAATTTGGAGTTGCTCTTGAAGAGTCACTTTTTATAAAACCACAAACTTGGCTAGCTCCCATGGTCATTGGTCCACTTTGCTTAAATATATATTCTAATCCAATTAAAAAGTTTCCAAATAAGCTGTTAATTTTTTTATTTAATGAATTCAAATTTTTTACCTTGTAAACAGGTCTAAACATTAAATGATCCTGTAAATTTTTTCCGACACCTTTTAGTTCATTTACAACATTTATTCCATTTTGCTTTAATTTATTGCTACTGCCAATCCCCGAAACCTGTAATATATGTGGAGACCCTATCGAACCAGCTGATAAAATAATTTCTTTATCTATTTTAACAGTGTTTAATTTTTCACCTTGATAATAACTTACGCTAACTGCTTTTTTTCCTTCAAAATTTATTTTTTGAACATGAGCATTAACAACTATTTTTAAATTTGATCTTTTTTTAACAGGATTTAAATATCCTTTTGCTGCACTACATCTTAATTTAAGGCCCTTATTACCATGACTGGTAGTAAACTGAAAATATCCTGCACCAAAATTGTCTCCTGTATTAAAATCGTCTACTTTTGGTATTCCTTTTTCTTTTGCAGCATTTAAAAATTCCTCTAACATTTTTAAATCTATATTTTTGTTTGAAACCATAATTGGACCACTATCGTTGTGAAATTCGCTTTTTCCCATCTCATTATTTTCTGATTTTAAAAAAAATGGCAAAACGTCCTCCCATCCCCAACCGATGTTGCCTAGTTGGCGCCAATTATCATAATCGTTACTCTGACCTCTTATCCATAAAAGACCGTTAATTGATGAACTACCACCGAGAGTTTTACCTCGTGGATATCTAATTGATCTGTTGTTCATACTTTCATCTTTTTCAGTGCGGAAGCACCAATCAACTTTTGGATTATGCATAGTTTTGTAATAACCTACTGGTATATGTATCCATGGGTAATTATCTTTTCCACCAGCTTCTAAAAGTAAAATTTTATTTTTTGGATTTGAGGACAATCTATTAGCTAACACGCATCCTGCTGAACCTGCACCGATTATTATAAAATCAAAATTTTCCATACAACCTATTTAAAAAAAAATATATTTTCTTAGCTATATATAGGTTTTTTTAATCATAAATAAGAGAATTGTCACTTGTAACTAATACGTTTTTTTGATTGGATAGGCTTGTTAAATTTAACTAACAAAGAGGGAAAATAATGAAAAAAATCATTTCATTAATGTTTGCTGCATTTTTAGTACTTGGCTTTGTGTCAAATGCAAATGCAAAAACATTAAAATGTCAGACTGT
>CAZBRW010000093.1:0-2765 GCA_964494555.1 uncultured Candidatus Pelagibacter sp.
GATAATCCCATTCTCATTAATTGTTTTTTCATGTTTAAAATATTTTGTTCTGTCCATACTTTAGGATCAAGATTATTTTCTTTAGCAGCATTTTCTGCTGGCATACCAAACGAATCCCATCCCATTGGGTGAAGTACATTATATCCTTTTAATTTCTTAAAACGGGCAAGAACATCTCCGATAGTATAATTTCTTACATGTCCCATATGAATTTTGCCCGATGGATAAGGAAACATTTCCAGGCAATAGAATTTTTTTTTTGATTTATCTAATAAAGTTTTGTCAGACTCATTTTCTGTCCAGTACTTCTGCCATTTTGACTCAACTTCGTGAAAATTGTATCTATCCATTTTTAACTAAAATTAATTAAGAGAAACTAATTTCTTTTTCATGTTCTATTTTACAGGACGATCTGGTCTTTTTTTCTTTCGTTTTTTTTTTGCTCTAGCTTGAAAGTCCTTATCATAAGTTACAGCCTTTTTAAGTATTGCAATTTTAATTTCATTATTAAGTGATCCATCAACTTTACTTACATTACACTTATTATTTTCATTGCAAACTTTGTTGTGTATTATCACGTCTAGACCATCAGCTCGAATTTCATTAGAATGAAATCTGATAGTAATTTTTATTGCTTCGTCATCATTATTTTCGCTATACCAGTCAGTAATTATTATCCCTCCACCATAATCTGCACTACTTAAAATCATAAAATCTAAAGTATCAAGGCTTGCTCTCCACAGTGGGTTAAATTCACTAAATGATCCTACTCCGAAATCATCTTTATTAAATATTTGAATCCCCTTACCTTCCTCCATGTTCTTTTTAATTCTATCTTGTGCATTTACTGGCACTTCTCTCACATCCACAGGTTTATAAATTCCACATGAAGTTAGGATAAAAATTAAAAATGTTAGTAATTTTAAGTTAAAAATATTAAATTTTCTCATAATTGTACATTTAAACTAAAATGCTTATAAACAAAGCAATGATTAAAAAAAACAGTTGCATAAATACAACACAATTGAATTAAATGAGGATATTGTTACTTTTTCGTCAAAAATTGAAGTTTTTTTAAGTATATAACGATTGTTCATATATGAAACAAAAAGGAGAATATAATGGATAAACTTAAGAAAATAGGTGTAACAGCATTAGCTGGAACACTTGCTTCTTTCTCTGCTAATGCAGCTGATGTAAGTTTCGGTGGTACTTCTAAAGTAACATTAGGATCTACTTCATCTGACAGAAATGCAGCGGAAGCAGCTACAAGAGATGCATTCGGTGCAGACTCAACTATTTCAGCTTCACTAAGTGGTGAACTAGACAATGGTTGGACTGTTTCTGGATTCATGGATGACATATCACTTGGTATGACTTCATCTGCAATATCAATCGGTATGGGTTCTTTAGGAACTGTACAAGTTAACCAAGCTGCAACAGGTGTTGTTGATGGTTATGATGACATTTTACCGGTTGCTTATGAAGAAATTAACGACGGTGCACAACATGCTACTAGAGGTATGGACTCTGGATCAGGCGTAGAAGGTGGTTCAATTTCATACATTTCACCATCTTTAGAATTTGGTGGAGCTACTGTGAGTGTTAGAGCTGATTTCGACCCAGCTGCTGGATCTGCTGCTGCAGACGGTGTTGGTGTTGCTGGATCTGCTAATACTGGTAAAGGTATTGCATACGGTGGTGAAATTAACTACGCTGGTTTAAAAATTGTTGGTGGATACGAAGAAGTAGAAACTACATTATTTAATAACGGTGCTTCATCTCCAAACGACAAACAATCTGTTTTAGCAACAGCTGTATACTCAATGGGACCAATAAGCATTGGTTACGGAGAGTGGTATACTAACGAAAAAGATGCTGCTGATGACTATTCAACAGAAGGTATGTCAATTGCATTTGCAGTAAACGATGAACTTTCAGTATCTTGGGGTGAGTTAGAAGATACTCAAGAAGCAAGTTCTGCTACTGCTGCTGTTACAGCTGAAATGACTGCATTCCAAGTTGCTTATACAATGGGAAGCATGGGCATTAAGTTGAAACATACGGACACAGACAACGGATATCATTCAACAAATAAATCTGCTGAGAACACAGAGATTGCAGTATCATTCTCATTCTAAGTAGATATTTAGTTTAATTATTTAAAAGGCCCAGATTTATTTCTGGGCCTTTTTTTTTATCATTGATATAGAAGCATACCCCGATGCCTTTGAAATACTAATTTTATTCAAGTTAGAATATTTAATTCCACCTAAAGCAATAATTTTTTTTTTACTTTGAATTGTAATATTTCTAAAAACATTAAGACCTAAAAAATTATTTTTTTTTTCAACTTTAAATATAGGGCTAAGAAATATTAGTTCGCATTTTTGTCTTATTTTATAGTTTATTTCACTTAAATTATGAGCCGATCCTATAACTAAAAAATTCTTTCTTTTATATGATAAAAGATGCTCAAAACTCTTATTAAATGCTGGAATATAGTATCCATCTAGATTTAAATCCCAAGCTATTCTGTGATTGTTTGCTAAGTAAAATTTACGTTTATATTTTTTACAATGATTTTTGATCTTTAAAATAGTATCTATATTTAAGTCTTTATCGTAGTTTCTGAATATAATAGATACATTTTTATCTATTTTTTCTAAATAGGTTTCATTATATTTGTCTATAAAGTGAAATATTTTTAATAAGTTATGCATACAACTATTGTTAGTCTAGAAAAAATTGTAAATGAAATCAAT
>CAZBRW010000094.1:0-2737 GCA_964494555.1 uncultured Candidatus Pelagibacter sp.
CAGTCACTAGCACAGAGTATGGTTGAATTAAGCTCAAATAAATGGGTTGTATTTTTATTAATTAACATATTCCTTTTAATAGCCGGCTTCTTTTTACCTCCTGTTGCGGTAATTGTAATGACGTCAGCAATTCTGTTGCCTGTTATTACCACGTTAGGTTTTGATCCGTATTGGTTTGCAATCGTATTTACTATAAACATGGAAATAGGACTAATAACTCCACCAGTCGGATTGAATTTGTATATAATTAAAGGAATTACTCCAGATGTTAGTCTGTCTGAGATTTTAAAAGGATCGATACCATTTATGATAATAATGGCCTTAGCTATACTAATTTTATGTATTTTTCCTGAAATTGTAACTTGGCTTCCTGATAAAATAATGGGAAAAAGCCTAGGATATTAAAATATAAAAAAATGTTAAATATAAGAAAAATTTTTGAAACCATTGCAGACGCAGGCCAAAAAATATTAGAAAAGAAACCCCTAACTAATATTAAAAAAAAAAGCCTAATTGAATTGTGTAACGACCTACTATCTTCAAAGGGAGCAGCTTTTGGCATTACTTTAGCTAGAGATATATTATTTAGATACCACAATCTTTCTGCTGAAGAAAAACTAAAATTTTTAAAATTAATAAACGATAATTATAAACCAGATGATAGAGAAATAGAAAAAGCTATTGAAAATTATAATAAAAATAAAAACAGCCAGTCAGCATTAAATTTATCAAGAGTAACATCAGGAAAGCGAAAAGAACTATTTATTAGATTAAATATGGCTCCGCAAGGAACATCAGAAATTGTTTCACTTAGGGAAGACTTACTAATGTTTATTAAAACGAATCCTGAACTCATATCATTAGACTATGACTTAATAGATATTTTTAAAAATTGGTTTAATCCTGGCTTTTTGAAATTAAGAAAAATAACTTGGGATACTAAAGCTGCAATTTTAGAAAAAATTTTAAAGTATGAAAAAGTCCATTCTATGAAAGATATGAATGAACTTAAATCTAGACTCGGAAAAGACAGAAAATTCTTTGCTTACTTTCATCCTGCTCTTGATGACGAGCCTATAATTTTTGTTGAAATTGCATTGACCAAGGGATTAGGAAGATCAATACAAGAATTAACTAAACCTACAGAGGGAAATGAAAAAGATAATGATACTGCAACTTTTTATTCCATCAGCAACTGTCAAGAAGGTTTATCTAGAGTTACACTTGGAAACTTTTTAATTAAGAGAGTAGTTTATGAGCTGCAAGAAGAAGTCCCTCATATTAAATATTTTGGAACATTATCTCCAATGCCTGGCTTTGCTGATTGGCTTTTATCTGAAAAAGATGAAAATGTTACAAAAATTATTGGTGAAAAAAATATGAATAATATAAAATTTTTAAAATCTGTTGATCTAAAAATCGGCGATAAAAGAATTTTAGAAAATAAAGAAAATATGAGCAAATTAGCTATTCATTATCTTTCAAATGTTAAGAATAATTTAGGTTTTCCTATAAATGATGTTTGTAGATTTCATTTAAAAAATGGAGCTAAGATTGATGATGTCATTGTTAATGCAAATATATCAGAAGTAGGTTTCAAAAGATCCTTTGGGGTGATGGTCAATTATAGTTATGAGCTAAATACAATTGAACAAAATCATCAAGACTATGTTAATAATAAAAAGATTGCGATATCAAAAAAAATAAAAAAGTATGCGTAAAGTAAATAGAACTGTGTCAGTAGCTCCTATGATGGATTGTACTGATAGGCATGACAGATTCTTTATGAGACTGATGAGTAAAAATGTCATGCTATACACAGAAATGGTTGCAACCAAATCAGCCATTCATGGTGATCGAAAAAAAATTTTAGGCTTTAGACATGATGAAAAACCTTTGGCTCTGCAAGTTGGAGGGTCAGATAAGAAAGAGTTGTCAGAAGTTGCTAAAATTGCAGAAGATTTGGGTTATGATGAAATTAATCTTAATTTGGGGTGCCCAAGCAAAAAAGTGCAAAAAAACTCTTTTGGAGCATGTTTGATGAAGGAACCAAACTTGGTATCAGAATGTGTTTTTGAAATGAAGAAATCTTGCAGTATCCCAGTAACCGCTAAAACTAGAATCGGCTTTGACGATATTGAAGATTTTCATTATTTAAATGATTTTATAACTCAAATTAAAAATGCAGGATCCAAAACTATTATACTTCATGCAAGAAAGGCAATTTTGAAAGGATTAACACCTAAACAAAATTTAAACATTCCAAAATTAAATTATCAAATGGTGTATGATATTAAAAGTGCCAATCCTGAATTAGAAATTATAATTAATGGAGGTATAACAAATATTTCGGATATCAATTTACACTTAAATAAATGTGACGGAGTAATGATTGGAAGAGCAATTTACCAAAATCCATATTTTTTAACAGATATAGAAAAAAATATTTTTAGTAACAACAATGTTCCAACTAGAAGTGAAGTAGCAAAAGAAACTCTTAAATATTTAGAATCAGAAGTTAAACTCGGAACAAAAGTAAATCATGTAATGAGACATACAGTTGGTTTATATCACGGTCAAACTGGATCTAAGGACTGGAAAAGATATTTAAGTAATAATATGATGGCAAGAGACTCTGATTTTGAAAAAGCTAAGCATATAATGACTGTAATTCAAAATAATGAAAAATCTAATCAGGCAATTGCCTAATGGATATCACAATCTCAGGTGAAATAAT
>CAZBRW010000095.1:0-2726 GCA_964494555.1 uncultured Candidatus Pelagibacter sp.
GCAGAAATATCTTAGAGTAGTTGAAAAGGATGTTTTAAGAGATTGTAGAAAATAATCTCAACTTTTAGGTATATTTAAAAATGAAAAAAATAATATTCCTTCTGCTTTTCTTATCAATTTTAGGCTGTAATAATCAAGAATTTCGTGATCTAAATAAAAATGGAATGCTTGATATATATGAGGATAAAAGCCAATCTATTGATGATAGAGTTAATGATTTAATTTCTCAAATGTCAATTGAAGAGAAGGCGGGTTCAATATTTATTGATATAACAAAAGTTACATTTGAAGGGAGTGAATCTTCAGGATTTGCATCTTTTCTTCCGGAGACAGTTGAGTCAATAAATAATCTTAAAATGAATCACTTTAATATTATTGATTCATTTGAGCCTATTAAAATGCTAGAGTGGTATAACAATATTCAAAAGGTAGCAGAAGAAAGTAGACTAGGTATCCCAATTACAATTGCATCTGACCCAAGACACGGCGCTCCAGACCCAAATTCGCCAATCAGTGTTAGTTCTTCATTTTTTTCCGTTTGGCCATCAACACTTGGCCTAGGAGCAATAGGAGATGAAGAAATTGTTGAAGAGTTTGGAAATATTGTTAGACAAGAATATAAATCAATAGGTATTAATTTAGCATTAGGCCCAATGGCTGATATTGCGACTGAGCCAAGATGGACTCGTGTAGATGGTACTTTTGGAGAAGATGCTTTAATTAATTCAAAACTTACGGCTGCTTTTATCAAAGGCCTTCAAGGTAAAACTATAAATCAGGAATCAGTTTTAGCTATGGTCAAACATTTTCCTGGTTCTGGATCAGTTGAAAACGGAAACGATAGTCATTTTCCACCAGGAAATCATGTTTATCCAGGGGATAATTTTAATTATCATTTACTACCATTTGAAGCTGCATTTGATGTAGGAGTTTCATCTGTGATGCCATATTATGGAATACCAGTTGGTATATCAGATAAAAAAATAGGTGCATCTTTTGATAAATATATTATCAATGATCTTCTAAGAGAGAAATATAATTTTAATGGAATTGTATGTAGTGACTGGGCTCTAATTACAGACAGAACACTTCCAGATGGTAAAGTTTTTAAACCAGCATCAGCATTTGGACTTGAAGATAAAACTACAGAGGAAAGAATAACTAGATTAATTGATGCAGGTATTGATATGATAGGAGGTGAGAGCCTTACGAATGAGTTGGTAAATTTAATTAGGTCAGGAATAATCTCTGAAAAAAGAATAGATCAATCTTTAAGAAGAATAATGAAAGAGAAATTCAATCTAGGATTATTTGATAATCCTTTTATTAATGTTGAAAGCTTGAAAACTCTTGATAATGATTTTTTTATAAAGCAAGGAATCGAAGCACAAAAGAAATCTCTAGTATTACTTAAAAACAAAAACATATTACCAATTCAAAAAGATGATAAAATATTTTTTGATGGATTTAATAAAGAGTTAATCAAAAAATATAATTATTCAGTTAGCCCTGAAGATTCAGATTATATTTTGATTAAGCTCTCTTCCCCTACAGGTCGTTTTGAAGCAAAGTATGAAATGCAAAAAATGCTTGGAGGTGGTCCACTTGATTTTACTTCTGAGGAGATAAAAAGGATAAAAAGTCTAGCAAAGATTAAACCTGTAATATTAGTTATGAGTCTTAAAAGACCAACTGTTTTTTCTGAGATAGCCGATGTATCGGATGCAATTATAGCAGATTTTCAAGTTCAAGAGAATATATTATTGGAAATGATTTATGGAAAATTTTCACCATCGGGTAAGCTACCATTCGAGATACCGTCTTCTATAGAAGCTGTTAAAGACCAAAAAGAAGATTTACCTTATGATTCTGTAAATCCACTATTTAAATTTGGACATGGCCTCAATTATGAAGAATAATATACTACGAAATGCTAGATTTAGTAATGATAAAAAACATAGATATAAATTATCAAGACACTGGGATTTAAATAAGCCTCAGATATTATATATAATGCTAAATCCATCAATTGGCAATGAAAGTATTGATGATCCAACAATAAAGAGATTATTAAGTTTTACAAGAAAATTTGATTATGGAGGTTTTTTTGTAGGTAATCTTTTTACCTATATCACACCAAATCCAAAAACATTAGATACTAGCATTGGTTTAACAAATAAAAACTTAAATATATTACACAATTTAGTATCAAAAGTTGATAAGGTAGTATATGCTTGGGGAAATTCTATTGAAGAGCCAAATGAATTCAAAAAATTCATATCTGGCCCAATGTGTTTTGGTAAAAATCTTGATGGTACACCAAGCCATCCATTGTACCTTCCATCAAGTTCTGAGTTAGAAAGCTTTAGAGACTAGTTTAGCTATTCAGTTATAGTAATCGTCCCAAGCATGGAAGGATGGTATTCACATATATAATAATACGTTCCTGCAGTAGTTGGTGTCCATGAAATAGTACCGCTTGAAGCTCCATTATTAGAAACACCATCAATTAAATTATTTGAATTTGTGCCACCATTAGATACATTAATTAAATAAAAAGGATGACCAGGTGAATTAACATCAAAACTAAATGTATCTCCAACTTTTGCTGAAATTGACGGGTCATTTCCTGATACATTTCCATTTTGATCAGAGCCAGATAATAAATAATTTGAGGAACTCTGCGCAGATACTGATATGTTATAAGTGGTAGTGGTTGTTTCAGT
>CAZBRW010000096.1:0-2703 GCA_964494555.1 uncultured Candidatus Pelagibacter sp.
AATAAATTTGATCTAGATAAAACTAGGCCAGTTTTATTTAGTCAAAGTTTTGGGGGTAGCGAAAGCCAAGTAAGATTATTATTTAAGTATGTGCCTGATAAAAATTTTGAGAATATAAATTTAATTTTAAATAATACAGATCCAAATCTAATAGAAAAAAATAGAATTAATATTTTATGGGTGCACCATTTTATAAATCAAAAAGAAGTTCAAAATCTATCAGATAAAACATACATTGATAAAGTTGATTATATTGTTTTTAATTCAATGTGGAATTTTAAAAAACATTTGCAATACTTTAAGATTCCAGAGAAAAAATGTGTTGTAATAAAAAATGCAATTGAGGAAATAGAACATATAAAAAAATCGAAAGATCAAATAAATTTAATCTATCATACAACTCCTTGGAGAGGCCTTAAATTACTATTAGATGTATTTAAGGAAATAAAAAAAAAAGAAACCTTAAAACTTCATGTTTGCTCATCAACTATAATATATGGAGAAAAATTTTCTTCAGAATATGAGAATAAATTTCATGATTTATTTGAAGATTGCAAAAAAAGTGAAAATGTTGAATTCCACAGTTACATGAAAAATGAAAAAATAATTGAGTTATTAAAAGACATGCACATATTTTCTTATCCAAGCATATGGCCGGAAACTAGTTGTATTGCAGCAATAGAGGCAATGGCTGCCGGCTGTGAAATAGTTACAACCAATTTAGGTGCTCTTGTCGAAACATGTGAAAAATTTGGAACATTTGTAAATTTTGAAACCAATAGTGATAATTTAAAAAAAAAATTTAGAGAGAAATTGGAAAGTAGTATAGATAATTTTTGGTCAGAAAGTAATCAACAAAAGTTAAATAAACAAAGTAAAGAAATAAATAAACTTTACTCATGGGAAATAAGAAAATTAGAGTGGATTAATTTTTTGGAAAAATTAAAATGAATCTAGCTTAAAGTTTTGCATTTGATCAAGCATATATTTAAAACTTACAAAAGCTCTTTTATCTCTCTCTTTAACTGCATCTATCAAATTTTCAGCATAAGTAGAAATTAAACCTGATTTATCATTATGAGATACATAAATTGTCCTTTTTTTCCCCATTTCATCTTCTTTTAAAAAATTATGTAAAGATAAAATTTTATTTTTTTTTATAAAGAAAAGAAAAAAAGATATCCATAAATCGTCATACAAAAATAATTCAAAGTTATCTTTTACAATTTTATTATAAAATAAATTTATATTTTCTAGCGAATTTGTATTTATTGCAAAACCGTCTGCACCTTGGCCAATTCCAAATTTGCCTAAAGGATGAACATAAAAACTATAAGCATTATTAGGATTCTTTTGATAAAATTTATTAAATGTTTCTAACATATAGTCCTCATAGATTTGATCGTCATCTGCAAGAACTATTAAGGAATTTTTTTTTAATTTATTTATTGAACCAAGTAATTTTGTTCCAGGACCGCAGTCATCACACCTGTTTATCTCAACAATATCTGGCAATTTAGGAATGTCTTTATCTAATATAATTTCTTTAAAACGTTTAAAGTTAGTTGGAATATTTAAAAATATCTTATCTGGTTTTAAAGATTGATTCATCAACGAGTCAATAGATTTATTTATAGTCTTAATTCTTGAAGGTATAGTGCTTAATGATACATAAATCATTTTAGTTAATAAAATAAAATTTTTTATTATTTTCCATTATGGCTAGTAAATCATCTGGAAAAAAATTTTTTTCTATTTTTTTCTTTTTTATATTTCTTTTAAATAAATCTGAGCCATTTTTTAGACAATTATTAATATGCTCATCACTTTTAAACTGGTCATTATTATATTCACTATGTGCAAAGGCCTCAAATTTTTCTCGTATTTTTTCTAAACTACCAAAAGATGAAAAGCTCCATCCTGCTTGGGCTAACATCGAAACTCTCCATCGGTTATTTCTTAAATCCTGAGGTTTAAATTTTTGAATGATTTTATTCTTGGTAGCAATTGTTCCAATCCATTTTTCTAGATTTAAATATTCACAATTAGTGTGAAATAAAAATTGTTCAAATGCCACTGGATTAATTTCATCAAATTCACATTTTCTCAAAAACTTTATTTTTTTTAATGATGGAATTTCATCTACGTCACTTATTAATATTATATCTTCTTTAGAAAAATTTTTACATGCGGTTTGAATGAAATTTCTTTGAATATTTTCTATTTTCCAAGATTTTCCACCTTTAACATTTTCTGAAATCCATCCCTCGTTTTTTTCAATATCTTTTTCTTCTATGGTTAATTTGTGATATTTTATTTTATTTTTAAATGGTAAAAGTTTTGTATTTAATATTTTTTCAAAATTCCATTCTTTGGGTTTTCCTTGATGAGTAATATTAGCCTCAATAATTACAAACAAGTCGACTTCATCTTTCAAGTATTTAATCCTAAGATCAGCTAATTCTTTTTCATTAAAATATAAAAATGTATCTATGATCATATATGTTTGATTATAAAATATATTTAAAATATTAATACTTTAATGAAAACTATAAAATTTGCAGGTTTGGGCTGGGACGGTTACACGGGCCAAATATCAAGAATTAGGGAGGGTGTCCAAGAATTAGGTCATTCTCTAGACCTCGAAAATCCAGATTTAATATATTGTAATGATCCTACTCAATATATTAATGCTATCAAACT
>CAZBRW010000097.1:0-2700 GCA_964494555.1 uncultured Candidatus Pelagibacter sp.
ACCTTTTAAAACTGTTAATCTTGCAGCTTCAGGAAACCACTGATCCCAACAAATTAAAGAACCAATATTTCCATGCTTAGTTTTAGTATTTTTAAATCCTAAGTCGCCTGGTTTAAAATAAAATTTTTCATAATATCCAGGATCGTCTGGAATATGCATTTTTCTATACTTAGATATTATTTTTCCTTTTTCATCAATTATTATACTAGAATTGAAATAGATGCCTGGAATCTTTTTTTCAAATAATGAAATAACTAAAACTATTTTTAGCTCTTTTGAAAGTTCACAAAAAATTTTAGTAGTTGGGCTAGGTATCTTCTGCGCAAGTTTAAAATTAGAATGTTTCTCTGATTGACAAAAATAATTAGATAAGAACAGTTCTGGTACACATATAATCTTAGCTCCTTTTTTTGCTGCTTGTTTTATTTTAATAATTGAATTTTTAATATTTTTTTCAATATTATTCGTGATTCTTAATTGAATTAAACCAATTTTGGTTTTTTTGTTCATAATTTAAATAAATAGTTTTGAAAAATTTTTCTTACTTCTTTTTTGCCATTCGCCTTTATGATAAGCGTCACTTATAATTAATGGCAAAACACTTGTTGCTTCTGCAAAAACCATTTGTTCTTTAGTTGTATCTACTTTGCCCCATGAGCTAGCTTCTTTTAGCGTTGAGCTACTACACGCCCCATCTCTAGAGTCAGCTACAGTTATTTGAATAGCATATTTGTGCATATCTACGTCTTTACCTAATAACTCTGCACATATAACTGTATCTTGAATAAAATTCTTAGGCACTCCACCTCCAATCATAAATAGGCCAGAGCCTTTTGATTGTATTTTTATTTCTGTTAATTCCCTAAACTCTCTGATTGAGTCTATTGTAATATGTTTATCAGGATTTTTTTCTTGGTGCATTACTAATCCAAATCCTGCGCTAGAATCAGTAAAAGCTGGGCAAAAAATTGGAACATTATTATCATATGCCGTTTCAATTAATGAATCTTTTTTTTTTGAATTTTTCTTTAAATATTTTCCTATCTCAACTATAAATTCTCTAGAAGTATAGCTTTTTACATCCAATTTATCTGCTATTTCGCTAATAGTTTTATCGCACATTTGTAATTCATCTTCATCAATGTACGTATCATAAATTCTATCTATATAGTTTTTTCTAAGTTCATTATCATCTTGAAACTGTGATCCTTGATAATGTTTAAACCCAAGGGCTTCAAAAAAATCCATATCTATAATTGAAGCTCCTGTGGCTACAATTGCATCAACCATATTATATTTGATCATATCTCTATATATATGCATGCATCCTGCTGCAGATGTCGAACCAGCTAATGTTAAGAATATTGTACAATCTTTATCCTTTAACATCTCATTGTAAATATTTGCAGCATTAGCAGTCTCTCTTGAAACAAAAGACATCTTTTCCATTGATGAAATAATATCTCGAGCATCGAAAGATGTAATATCTATGTGTTCAACAGGTTTTTTAAGAAAATCTTTTTTGCTGTTATGACCTAAGCTCTTTTTATCCGACATTACGCAACAAGAAACTCTTTCCTCGCATTTTTGTCGTACATTGTCATTATTGGCTCATCTTCAACTTCGAAAATATCATTCGAATAAAATCCATTAAAATCTGTTCTAAATGTTAAACCATAAGCACCAAGTTGACCTAATTCTATGTAATCATTTTCTTTAATATTATTTGGCAAAACAAATGGTCCCTTCATATAATCCATACTGTCACAAGTTGGTCCGTAAAAATTAAACGCTGTCATCTTTTTTGATATTACTCTTCCATTTTTTATAAGCCTTGATGGATAAACAATATTTGGAGTTCCTGCATCAAACAGAGTTCCGTATGTACCGTCATTGATATACAATTTTTGTTTTTTTCTTAATATAACTTTGACTATTGTCGATCCACTTTCAGAAACTATTGCTCTTCCTGGTTCACAAATTACAACAGGTTTCTTATTTAATTTTAAATTATCTAATCCTTTTTTGATTTCACTAAAGTAATTTTCTAAAGATTGAGGAATTAAATCAGGATATATTGTTGGAAATCCTCCACCAACATTAATATAGTCAGGTGTAATTTTTGTTCTTTTGATTATTTTTCCAATTTCAGATATTCCCTTTTCATAAGAAATAGGGTGCATACATTGTGAACCAACATGAAAACTTAAACCAATTTTTTTTGCATATTGATTTGTTAGTCTAAATAATCCTATGGCTTCAGAGGTAAGAGCTCCAAATTTTTTTGATAAATCAATTTCTGCATGTTCATTTGAGACAGAGACTCTTACAAATAGCTCTAGGTCTTTTGCACCATCAGTGCTCTCAATAATTTTAATTAATTCATCTTTAGAATCTAGTGAAAATGTTTTTACATTATGCTTAAAATAAGCTTCTCTAATACTTTCTCTTGTTTTAACTGCGTGCATATAAGAGCAGGTTATATTTGGATTTATATTTTTGATTATTTCAATTTCTTTAGTCGAGGCAACGTCAATATTATTTATACCACTATCTATAATATTCTTTAAAACAATTGGGTGTGGATTTGCTTTCATCGCATACAATATTTTACCAGGAAACTTATTTTGAAAATATTTTGAAGCAACTTGTATTGAATTTTTTCTAATACAATACACAGGACCATTTGGTTGCAGTTGA
>CAZBRW010000098.1:0-2697 GCA_964494555.1 uncultured Candidatus Pelagibacter sp.
TGTTTCCTCACCGCTTTTATTAGCTTTTTTTGCCATATACTCGGTAACACCTTTAAATTTTTTATCTAAGAAATATTTTTTAGATATAGGACCATTAATTAAAAATTTTATTTTGTTTTTTTTTAAAATTTTTAATCCTACATCGAAACATTCATTAATATATTTCTTTGATTTTTTTGATATTTTATCAAAAGGCTTTTTAAATTTAAAATCAATATCAATTATATTTATCTTGTTACTATTTATTTGATTAATTTTAAAATTTTTTTTTTTTAAAAAATTAAATCTAAAATTATAATTCAATTTTTTCATTTGATTTAACAATAACTTTTTAGATACAATTAATAAAATTGGTTTTTTTACATTTATTTTTTTACAACTCTTAAAAAAAATTTCTAAGAATATACTGTTTGGTTCACCAGCAATAATTAATAAAGGATTTTTTGTCATAATTAATTAATTTGCTGATTAATTTTTACTTTATTAAAATGTAGAAGTGAAAAATTTTTGAGCTTTTCGTTAGTTTCATAATCAATCAACTTTTTTGTCTCTTTTTCAATATCAATCTTTTTTTCTGAATACTTTATATCTTTTGCCATTAACAACATATAACCATTTAATGTTTTTAAGGGATCTGTAATTTCACCCTTCTTAAGATCTTTAAGTTCTTTATATATAATGTTTGATACTTGTCCTTCGTTTATCCATCCAATTTTTCCACCAACTTTTGCTGTCTCTGAGATACTATAAATACTTACAGTGCTTTCGAAACCAATATCCTTAATACTTTGTTTTATTTTAGATGTTTTATTTTCTAAATTTTTTACATCATCAATATTATAAATTAATTCATATAAAAGAAACTTTTTTTCCTTTACTTTCTTTGAAATCTCAAGAACTTTATTTTTAATTTTATTCTCATCAATTTTAATTCCCGCTCCATATTTATTATAAATCAAACTATTCCATAAAAACTCCATATAAATTTTTTTTTTTACCATTTCTAATTTAAGGTTATTTGATCTTAAAAATTTTTTAAATTCATCTTCATCTGCAACGTTAAATTTTTTAATGAATGAAATAAAAACATCTTTGGGTAATTCATTATGATCAATTATAAAAAATCTTTCTAATTCTATTTTTTTAATTTTTTCGTTTACTAAAGATTCTAAAGCGATTCTTCTAAAATCTATTGGGTCTAAGTTTTTAATTTTTGGATTTAAAGTTTTTAAGTATTTTTCTTCAATATCAATATCCAAATTTGTTATTATTTGGTTATTTACTTTTTTTATAATAGTTATTTTACTTTCCGCATTTAAATTTAAAAATAAAATAAATAATATTAAGTATATTTTTTTTTTTATCATTTAACGTTTGGTCCAGAAAATTTTCCAAAAGAACTAATTGTTAAACTAAAATAAATTTCATCTTCTGGCTTAATATCCTGATTGTCATAATATTTTTTTTTGTATTCTATTCCTGCTGTTAAACAATCAAGTTTATACTCATAAATAATATTATTATACTCAATGAGGTTTGTTTTAGTATTTTCTCTTCTTGAATAACTTAAACTATTATTGTTATTGAAATTATATTGTATAGAAGTATCAAAATAGCCTTGTTTGTTAACACTTATATCATTATCTAAGTATATAAATTCAGTTATAAAGTTATTTACATTAAACTTTAAGTCATAATAATTATAGTTAGATTCTCCCAAATCATCATCAAAGGAATAATTTGACTTAAAATCGATTAAATTTTTATATTTTAAATTTAAATTTCCAAAAATATTTGATGATTTTTCTCCGATAGTACTATTTGATGGTAAATCATTGTTTTCCTCGATTCTAAAGACTTGAGCTAAACCGGTCTCAAAAAATATGTCATTATTTCTTTTATCAGAGAGTTCATAATTTATGCCCAAAGAGGCTGACTCACCTGTTTCTATAGTGTCAAATAACGAAAGTCTATTTAAAGAAAATATATTGTTTAAATCTAGTCTTCTATCCTCGTTTATTAAATTTTTTGTTTTGTTTGGACTATACCTTAATGATATTTTTGGACTTAAAAGATTTAAATATTTCTCACTACTTTTTTTTAATGGATAGCTCAGGTTATAAATTAATGCACCAAAGCCTTGGGCTCTAGAGTTTTTTATATCTGAAGTTTTATTTGTTTCTTTATTTAAATTAACCAAGTTTACAAACCAATTTTGTTTTGTTCCTATATTAAATATTTTTTCAGGAGCAGAATAAAGTAGATCGTTTTTATTTAATATTATGTCCTGGTTTGTGTTATTTTTTTTATAATATGAAATTGTTTTAAAATTAATATCATTAAATTTTTTTTCTACAGATACGTAAGGTAAAATAAATTCATACCTATCAGATTTTTTTTCATTTAAATTTTCGTATACTTTAGAATATATATTTATATTTAAATCGTCGTTAGAGCCTTTATAGTCAATTAATGAAGTAAGCAAATTTCGATCTTTTATTATTGGAGAAGATATATTGTATTTACTTAAATAAGTGTCGTTTGAAGTATTTTCTATTTTTACAGTTAAACTACTTTCTTCAAAATAATCTGAAATATCTTCAAATATTGTATTTATAAAAAAGTGTGACTTGCTACCTTGTTTATCTACAAAACTACCAAAATCACTTGTTAAAAATGAATTCTTTCCTGCTTTTC
>CAZBRW010000099.1:0-2667 GCA_964494555.1 uncultured Candidatus Pelagibacter sp.
AAGGTTTCTATAAAGTTTTGGCAGAAAGCGCTTTAAGAGCTATTCAGTTGTGCCAACCTTTGAGAGTACCTTCAACAGGCCATGAAAGATGGAAAGAGATGCAATTAAATTTTGATGCTAGTGAGATGTTAAAAGGATGAAAAAAATAAAAATTTTAATTTCATTTTTGTTTTTATTTTTTATACCTTCAATCTCATATTCTTTAATTGAAGTAGATATTTCAAGAGGTAACTTAAATCCATTACCGATATCTGTATCTCCTTTATTCGCTGACAAAACATCAAGCAATTTATTAAAAAATGATCTTAAAATAGAAGATTTAGGTATAAAAATAGCCGATGTTGTAGAAAATAATTTAAAGCAAACTGGACTTTTTAATCCTTTATCAAGAAAAGCTTTTTTACAAAAACCAGATATAGCACATTTAAAACCAAGATTTGAGGATTGGGCACTAATAAAATCTCAAGCTCTTATAACTGGAAAAATTTCATATAAAAATGAAAAACTTAAAGTAGAGTTTAGGTTATGGGATGTTCTTGCTGGTAGAGAAATGCTTGCATTAGCATTTACAACTGTGCCTAATAATTGGAGAAGAGTTGGACATATAATTTCTGATAAAATTTATGAGAGGCTTACAGGTGAAAAAGGTTACTTTGATACAAGAATTATTTATGTTGCAGAAGAGGGACCAAAGACAAAAAGAATTAAAAAACTTGCAATAATGGACCAAGATGGATTTAACACAAAATATTTAACTTTAGGTAATGAGTTGGTGTTAACTCCAAGATTTAACCCAACTAATCAAATGGTAACTTATCTGTCATATTTTAAGAATCTGCCCAGAGTATATTTGTTAGATATTGAAACTGGAATGCAGGAAGTCGTTGGGGATTTTCCTGGAATGACATTTGCACCAAGATTCTCTCCTGATGGAAAAAAAATAATAATGAGTTTCGCTAAAGATGGAAATTCTGACATATATACTATGGATTTAGAGAATAGAATTGTAGAGAGAATAACAAACCATCCTTCAATTGATACTTCCCCATCATTTTCTCCCGACGGTAATTATATAACTTTTAATTCAGATAGAAGTGGTTTTCAACAAATTTATATAATGAAAAATGATGGAACAAAGGTAAAGAGAATTTCATTTGGAAAAGGATTATATGGAACTCCTGTTTGGTCGCCTCGTGGAGACCTTATTGCTTTTACAAAACTGCATAAAGGAAAATTTTATATTGGAGTAATGAGAGTTGATGGATCTGGCGAAAGACTTCTAACTGAAAATTATTATCAGGAAGCTCCTTCTTGGTCTCCTAATGGTAGAGTACTAATTTTTTATAGAGAGACTAAGACTGATAGTGAGGGGAAAGGATTTTCAGCTAAATTATGGTCGATAGACCTTACTGGTTATAATGAGAGGCAAGTTAAGACTTTAACCGACGCTTCCGACCCTTCTTGGTCATCTTTATTGAGTAATTAGAACCTTTATACATTAAATATTCATATAAAATCTTGATTTTTTGTCTTGAAAGATCTATCTAGTTGTGAAAAGGTCAAAAAAATAGATTTAAGGAGCAGTAATGATTTTAAACAAAATTTACAAAAATGCATTTTTAGTTATTATTTTGAGTATGCTTTTATCAGCATGTGCAACTCAAAAAAAAGCATCAATTGGTCAAATGCAAGGTGATGTATATACTGGAAAGGATACTGTAGAGTATTTAGCGGACGGTGTTGCAGATAGAGTTTTCTTTGCGACCAACGAATCAATTTTAACAACCGCATCAAGAGATACTTTAAGAAAACAAGCGGCATGGATGAGAAAAAATTCTAGTGTTACAGTTGTTCTTGAAGGCCATGCAGACGAAAGAGGTACAAGAGAATATAACTTAGCATTAGGTGAGAGAAGAGCGAACGCTGCCAAAGACTATCTAATGACATATGGAATATCTTCAAACAGAATTTCTGTAATTAGTTATGGTAAAGAAAGACCTGTAGACTCTGGATCGAATCCGTTAGCTTGGTCAAAAAATAGAAGATCAGTAACAGTAAAAGCTAATTAATTTAATTTTTTAATAACAGACCCTGACTTGCCTATAAACATGTCAGGGTCTTTTTTTTGCCATGTTTTTAATTAGAAATCACTTAAGATGCAAACATTTCAAAAAAAAAATTTAATTTTTTTATTTTTTTTATTTTTTTTTAACGTTACAAATGTCATAGCAGATACAAGCAATATCCAAGAAATTTTGAGAGTAATACAGAAAGATCTTAAAACTTTAGAAAAAGCTGTTTACTCTGAAAATTTTTCTAATGAAACTGAAAATTCTATAACTAACAATGTTCCAGAAAACTATTCTGAAGATGCTTTGACAAGACATTTACTGAAACTTTCAGATATTGAAAAACAATTTAGAGAGTTAACAAATAAATTTGAAGAAATTAATTTTAAGTTAGATAAATTGTCATCAAGATTATCTAAGGTTCAAGCTGATAATCAATTAAGATTTCAAAATTTAGAACACAATACAATCAAATCTAATGTGCCAGATAAGAAGGTTTCATCATTATCTGAAAGTGTTGATGGTGATAAAATTTTACCTGGATCATCTGAACCACAAGACCTAGGTGCAATCTCATATAAAGATATGGATAACGAAA
>CAZBRW010000100.1:0-2652 GCA_964494555.1 uncultured Candidatus Pelagibacter sp.
AATGATCCATCAGATCCATCATTTATATGAAAAATTAATTGATGTTGAAAATTTGAATTTTCTTTGAGAGATTTGCATAAAAGTTTTAAATAATTAATATTATTATAAGTTGGTATTAAAATTGACAAATCCATTAAAATAGAGAAATATTTTTACCAAAAGATTTGTCTAATATATATTTTGATATTTTAGTTTCATTAAATAATCTAAAATATTTACGTTTACCGTTGCTAGCAATTTTAATTCGTGATTTGTTATTATTTTTATAAAAAATAATTTTTTCTGATAGATCTTCTAAGTTACTATAAAAAACTATTTCTTTTTTTGAGAAAATATCATCTAAAGATGTTTTTTTATCTATAAATGTCATTAAACCATTACCCATTAATGACGCAATTCTATTACTAGAATAGTATTTTGTAGGTAAACCTCTACTTAAGTTAAGGCCCATTTTAGAATTGATTAAAGCTTTGTAGAAATTATCACCCCAAACAGGTTCTCTATTTTCAAAACCATAAAAATCATAATTAATTCCATTTAATTTTTTTATTAGTAAATTGAGAAAATGAATTCTATTATCATTTTTGCCTTTTTTTAAAGTTGCCCTATTAACTCCGTGACTCATAGCATAAAATAAATCTTTTCGAGGTTTTAATTTATATACATCATAACATTCGATATTTTTATCGACTGGCACAAATAGAAAATGAAGATTATTAATTTTATTGTTTTGTTTTAAATAAATAGATGGATCGGTTGTAATAAAGTTATGATCAACTTCTGATCCATAATATGAAATTTTTTCAATATTTTCCTTAGAATCTTTTAAACTTTTCATTATTGGATCTTCATTCCACTGAGAAATAATAAGATTTTTGTTAAATTTTCGTATTTCATCAATAGTATTCAAATTAATATTATTGGTATGACCAAAAAACATAAAATCTGGATTATAATTTTTAAAAGTACTTATTAGATATTCTTGAAATTTATCCTTTGTTGTTTTAAATCCTATTTCTCTATTTTGTTTAATAAAATCTCTATCGCTAATTTCTAAAACATCATGTCCATTTCTTATAAATCCATTAGTGAACTTTTTTCCTAATGAAATATTATAAAGCCGATGATTTAATTTTTGTCCAACATTATAAACATTAATGATTCTTAATTTATTTCTATTGTAATTTAATTTAAAATCTTTAAATAAACTGTTTCTAATATCGTCGATAAAAATTGAATTATCTTTAATTATATGTTTTACATTTAAATAACCTTGTTTTTGATATTTTTTTCTAACAAGTTTATTTAGAATTAATTTTTTAATCATATTATATAAATTACTAGGGTCTAGCTTCTTTAATATTAAGCAGTGGTCTGATGTTTCAGGTAAACCACCTCTATTAGAAATAATAGTTGCGCAGCCTCTTGAGGTTGCTTCCAAAGCTGTTCTGCCAAAAGGCTCTTCCCATCTTGATGGAACTACGGCTATTTCAGTTTTAGAGAGAAATTTTAAAACTTTCTTATGCGATAAATATCCTAGTTCAATGTGATTGGGATGATTAATAACAGGCTTATCTCTGCTTTCGTCGCCAATTGAATAGGCTCTCCAATCAGGAAAGTCATTTAATATTTTAATAATTGCATCCCTATAAATGTCATAACCTTTGGAAGGATTTAGTTTTCCCACAAAAACAATTTTTTTATTTTTTTTACATAATTTTGTTGCTTTGCCTATACTTGGATAAACAACCTCAGTTTGATTAATTAATTTATAATCTAAATCTTGAAAGAATCTTTTTTGAACCCACTCACTAACAAAAATAATTTTTTCAACTTCATTAAAAAGTTTGACTCTTTCATCAATAGATTTTGATCCTTTCATTGATAATGGATCATTATGAAAATACAGAATAAATTTACTATCAATTTTTTTTTTAAGTATATTAAAAACCAATGGTCTATTATGAATTTCGATAATATTATAATTTTTATCTTTTATTTTTTTGATTAATTCATCACAATATTGTTTAGTTGTACTGGATAGTTTAGAATTTAATCTTTTTAAGTTAATATTAATGTAATTAGGGCCTAAATAATCTTTTGAATATGTTGAGCCAAATATAAAATTATTTTTTTTTAATTTTGAGGATTTAAAAAAATCAGAGACCCACAAAGAAGCTGCTGCTGCATTCTTTGTAGTATAATTTTCTTTATATGGTAAAATTGTTGCAATTTTAATAGTCATTTTTCAATAAATTTTTTACAAATAGACTTTCTTCTGCTTCTGTCATTTTTTAGTTTGTATTCAGCTCTCATAGCTTCTATTTTTGTTTTAAAAGTAGAATAATATATTAATTTCCATTTTCTACCTCTTGTAAATTTAGCTCCAATACCAGAATTATGCTTTAGGATCCTCTTTTTTAAACTATTAGTCCATCCAACGTAGGATGTTATTTTATTATTTTGATAATTAATTAACATATACACATAAAATGTCATTAAACTATAAGTACCACGATATACTATAAGATTGTATAAATTGTTAGTGAAATAACATCAAAAGTCTCATATATCGGTAAAGCATGTTTAATTATTTACTAAATATTATATTTTTATTATTACAAAAGCCAAGATTTATAAAATGAGAATCTT
>CAZBRW010000101.1:0-2629 GCA_964494555.1 uncultured Candidatus Pelagibacter sp.
GGCAGCGGTTTTTGGTACCGCCATTCCTAGGTTCGAATCCTAGCGCCCCAGCCATTTATGAAAAACATTTTTAAAAAATTTTTTGACAGGAAAAAAATTGTTAATCAAAAGTACCTAGAATTTGAAAAACTTAAAAATCAATCAGAGGTAAAAAATGTATTTGATGCAATTTCAAATTTTTCATCTGATAGTGAAATTAGGTATGTTGGTGGCTGTATCAGAAAAATTTTAAACAATGAAAAAGTTGATGATATTGATCTATCAACAAATATAAGACCTGAAGAAACAATATTGGCTTTAAAAAAAAATCAAATAAATTTTTTTGAAACAGGAATTAAACATGGCACGATCACAGCCGTTATAAACCAGATAAAATTTGAAATTACATCCTTAAGAAAAGATATAAATACAGATGGACGCCATGCAGAGGTTGAATTTTCTAAAAATTGGAAAGAAGATGCGATTAGAAGGGATTTTACTTTTAACTCTATATATGCAGACTTAGATGGTAATCTTTTTGATCCATTTAATGGTATAGATGATCTAAAAAATGGTAATGTTAAATTTATTGGAGATGCAAATTTAAGAATTAAAGAAGATTATCTAAGGATTTTGAGATATATCAGATTTTTTTTAAATTACAGCAATAACGATCATGACCAAAATATTAAAAAAATTATAAAACAAAATATTGTTGGCATAAAAAAATTATCAAATGAAAGATTACTCGATGAATTAAAAAAAATTACTTTATCAAATGGCTTTCTAAAACTTTCAAAAGATAATTTTTCTCTCGAAATACTATTATTAGTTTTCCCGGAATTAATAAATATCAAGATATTTGAAAACCTAAATAATTATGCCCAAAACAATATCTCTAGACAGGATTTTATATTTCTTTTGTCCTTAATGATCGTAGATAATACTAATAATGTAGATTATTTTTTATATAAATTTAATGTTTCAAACGAAGCAAAGAAAAGAATAAATTTTATTAAAAATTTTATTTCACAAAATTACAATAAAAAATATTTTTCTGAAAATAATCTTTGGAAAATATTTTACTTACATGGAAAACAACACTTATTAGACATAATAAACTTTAAACTTTATACTTCAAAAAATTTAGACAAAAAACTTGTAAAGTTGAAAGACCTGTTTATTTCAAAATCTAAGCCAGAATTTCCAATTAAAGCACAAAGTTTAATTGAAGAATTTAATTTAAAGGAGGGTATTGAGTTAGGCAGAAAGTTAAAAGAAATCGAAAATCTTTGGATTGAAAATAATTTTAATATTTCAAAAAAACAAATTGAAAAAATAGCAAGAAATTAAATATACTTTACATCAATAATTTCAAAATTTTTACTGCCTGCAGGAGTAGAAATCTCAACTAAATCATTTTTATTTTTACCAATTAGCCCTTTTCCTATAGGAGATTTGTAATAAAGAAGTTTTTGTTTAAGGTCTGCTTCATCTTTACCTACAATTTTATAATTGATTTTTTCGTTTGTATCTAAATTTTGAAGGAATACTGTTGATCCAAAAATAACCTTGCCATCATTATTTATTTTTGTGACATCAATTATGTTGGCCCTTGCAATAATATCGTTAATTTGTTGTATTCTTCCCTCATTATGAGATTGTTGTTCTTTAGCAGCATGATATTCAGCATTTTCTTTTAAGTCCCCATGTGATCTAGCTTCAGAAATTGCAGAAACAATTTCAGGTCTCTTTTTTTCTTTTAAATAAATTAATTCTTCTTTAATTTTTTCAATACCTTGAATTGTTATTGGTTCTTTTTCCATCTATTTCCATTTTGCTAAAGGCGGAAGGGACATTAGTATTCCTTCAACGTTTCCACCTGTTTTTAGACCAAATTTTGTTCCTCTGTCATATAATAAATTAAATTCCACATATCTTCCTCTTTTAAGATATTGTATTTCTTTGTCTTTTTTATTCCATTTCATTTTTTGTTTTTTTAAAATTATTTGTCTGAAAATGTTTTTAAAAGTAATTCCTACATCTCTTACAAAAGAAAAGTCTTTCTCCCAATTTTTTTTTTTATAATCGAAAAATATACCTCCGATTCCTCTCGTTTCTTTTCTGTGAGGTAAATAAAAATACTCATCACACCATTTTTTATAAGTTTTATAATAATTTTTACTATGCTGATCACACATATACTTTAGCTCTTTATGATACCATTTTTTAAGTTTCTGATCTACTTTACATGGTGTAATGTCCATTCCTCCTCCAAACCAGCCATGAGAAGTAAAAATATATCTCGTATTAAAATGCATCGCGGGCACATTAGGGTTCTTCATGTGCATTACCACAGAAATTCCTGAAGCCCAAAATTTTGGGTTTTTATTTGTGCCTGGAATTTTGTTTTTAAACTCTTTTGAAAACTTACCGTATACTTCAGAAAAATTTACTCCAACTTTATCGAATATCTTACCATCTTCTAGAATTCTAAACTCTCCTCCGCCTTCACTTTTATTTTTTCCTCTTAACCAGTTTTTTGATTTAAAAATATTTTTTTTCCCTTCAAGCTCTTCTATCTCTAAGCAAATAACATTTTGTAAAATTTTAAACCAATTTTTTACTATTTTTTTTTTTATTTCTTCAT
>CAZBRW010000102.1:0-2584 GCA_964494555.1 uncultured Candidatus Pelagibacter sp.
TTATATATAGGTGATAGAACTGCTGAAAAAATTAAAATTGAAGTTGGTTCTGTTAATGAAAGCTTAGATGATCCCCCCGAAGATATGCATGTTCAAGGTAGAGATCTTTTATCAGGTAAGCCAAAAGAAAAGATTATTTCATATACAGAAGTAGCTAAGGCTATTGATAAGTCTATTATAAGAATTGAAGATTCTATTATGGAAACATTATCTCAGACACCTCCTGAACTTGCCGCAGATATCTATAATACTGGAATCTATTTAGCTGGAGGGGGCGCATTGCTTAGAGGCCTTGATGAAAGGTTATCAAAAAAAACTGATCTTCCAGTTTATATTGCTGAAGACCCCTTACAAGCAGTAGTTAGGGGAACTGGAATAGCTCTTAAAAATATTGATAAATTTAAGTCAGTTCTAATTAAGTAAATAGTTTAATGCAATCTATAATTAATTCCATAGTTAAGAATAGGAACTTAATTATTTATTTAATTCTATCGTTTATATCATTCAGTTTTTTATATAATAATAGCTCATTACATTTCAATGAGTTTGGAAAAATTTCCACATACTTATCTGCGACTTCATCAAAATTTTCGTCATCTATCAATTCATATTTTAATCTTAAAAGCGAAAATGAAAAGCTTATTAATGAAAATCTTCAACTAAAGAAGATGGAATCAAAGTATAGATTTACTCAAATTAATGAAGACACATTAAATTCTATCAATAGTGCAACAGTAATTGTGAACTCAATAAATAAGAGCAAAAACATTATTATTATTGACAAGGGTAAATTAGATAACATAAATTTAGAGATGGGTGTAATATCCTCAGAAGGTGTAGTTGGAATAGTGAAAAGTGTAACAAACAACTATGCTTCAATAATCTCATTATTAAATACAGATTTAAAATTAAATGCCATACTTAAAAACTCTTCTACTATTGGATCGGTTACATGGGATGGTTTAAATGCAAGAATTTTAAAATTAAATGATATACCACTTAGCAGTTCTCTAAAAGTTGGAGATACAGTTGTAACTGGGGGAATGTCTTTCTATTTCCCTAAAGGTGTTCCAATCGGTAGAATTATCAATTATGATAATAATTCTTTGGAAGGATATTATGAAATTGATATTGAGGCTTTTAATGATTTTTCTTCACTATCCAACTTATATATTTTAAACAGAACTGACAATAATGAAATTCAAAGTTTATTAGATGAATAGAGAACTAATTGGAAATATTTCATTCTATACTATAATTTTAGCACTACAGCTATTAGTCTTTAATCAATTCAAGTTATTTGGTTTTGTTACACCATTTGTTTATTTGATTATTCTAATACATTATAAAATATCATATGATAAAACTGTTTTATTATTATTGGGATTCTTAATCGGCTTTATTATTGACCTTTCAATGCAAACATATGGTTGTCATACTTTTTCAACAATAACAATATGTTATTTAAGAAGTAGAATCGAAAAAAGTTCATTTGGAGTTAATGCTAATTTACCTTTAGCTATGATTAAAGGCACACCTTTATTAAGTAGAGTTTCATTCTTCTTATCACTAATTGTAATCCATTCTATTATATATTACTCATTTATATTTTTTAATATTAATCTTTTAAGCACAATTTTTTTATATGCTTTTATTAATTCAATTGCTACCTTTATACTTGTTTGGATTATTTCAAGATTAATATCTGATAGGTAATGTTAAAAAAGTATATACTAATCTGGTTAACAATAATTGTTTCAGTAACATTTATTATAAGGCTAGCCTCTCTTCAATTGTCAAGTGATTCTTATTTTAATTCAGATTTCGCTATACAAGAATTGTCTGTTTATCCTGAAAGAGGCTTAATTTTTGATAGAAATGGAAATCTTCTTGTAGCCAATCAGCCATCATATGAATTAATTATAATTCCTGAAAACACTTCTGAATTCGACACAATTTCTTTTGCAAATTTAATTGATATGAATCCAAATGAATTGAAGAAAGAGATCAATAACTCCATTGCATATTCAACTAAACTCCCATCAGTTATTAAATCACAAATATCCAAAGAGAAAAATGCATTTCTTCAAGAAAAAATATGGCTATTTGAAGGGTTTTATTTGAGGAAAAATTCTGTAAGAGATTACATTAAACCATTTGCAAGTAATGTAATTGGATACACAGGAGAGGTTGATAGAAATGATATTGCAAATAATTCTTACTATGAAAATGGTGAAATGATAGGTAAACAAGGAATAGAAAAGTATTATGAAGATGAATTAAAAGGTATTAAGGGTAAAAAGTATTTTCAAAAAGACAGATTTAATAGGGTTATTGGACCATTTAATAACTCTTTAAGTGATGTGAGACCTTCAAAAGCTAAAAATATTACTCTTACAATAGATATAGATCTTCAAGAATATGCTGAGAGTCTTCTTCAGAATAAAAGAGGTGGCGTTGTTGCAATTGAACCATCAACTGGTGAAATTCTTACTTTAGTTAGCTCTCCTACATATAGATCAGAACAATTCATTGGGGAAAATCGTACTGAAAACTTTAATAAACTTTTAAATGATTCAATTAA
>CAZBRW010000103.1:0-2578 GCA_964494555.1 uncultured Candidatus Pelagibacter sp.
CTTTAAAGACTGAGATTATACCCATAGAACCTGTCCGGTAATTCAGAAAGGGAGACAATGGAAAGTTTAAATTTATTATCACAACAATCAGCAGTAATATTAATTTTATCCTTAAGTTTTATATTTGTATTTTTTGGAATAATTTATTCGAATAAATTTAAAGGAATAAATAATTATTTGGTTGCTAATAGGTCAATAGGAACTTTTTCTTTAACTACAAGTTTGGTTGCTTCAGCATTAGGTGCTTGGATTTTATTTGGACCAGCCTCAGCCGCAACATGGGGCGGGATTGGAGCAGTAATCGGATATGCAGTTGGTGCAGCGTTCCCATTATTCATTTTAATTTATTTAGGTGAAAAATTTAGAAAAACATATCCAAAAGGTAAAACTTTAACTGAAATAATAAGAATTAAGTTTGGCAAAAAATTATTTAAATTGATTTTATTTTTGTCAATTTTTTACATGACTATATTTTTAATTGCTGAACTAACTGCCATATCAATTTTAATAAAATATATTTCTGGAGTAGATCTGTGGGTTACAGCTTTTATTGTGATCGTAACTTCACTCGCCTATACGTTACGTGGTGGGCTAAGAGCATCAATTTTTACTGATAATATTCAGTTTATCATAATTAGTTTATTATTGTTCATTGGATTTAGTTATTTAATTCAATTTAATTCTAATCAATTTAATTTTGAATATATTAAATTAAATAAGCCTTATTTATTAGACACCGGCTATCTTCCAAACATTACAGCAGGATTAACTTTTTTTATTGCTGTTGCGGCAACTAATTTATTTCATCAAGGCAATTGGCAGCGGGTCTTTGCAGCTAAGAACAATAAAGTTTTAAAGAAAAGTTTAGTTATTTCTTTTTTAATTATAATTCCAATCGTATTTTTAATGGGGTTTAGTGGTCTTGTTGCGGTATCAAGTGATAGCAAGGTTATTCCTGATCTAGCATTTTTTTCTCTTTTACTTAAAGAACAAACATTATCTCTGTCAATTATAATTATTATTTTGGGAATATCTTTAACAATAAGCAGCATTGATACTTTAATAAATGCAATTTCAAGCTTGGTAGTAGTAGATGGTAAAAGTGTTTTTAATTCAAAAGGAGATTATTTAGCATTATCCAAGTATTTAATTATAACCCTTTCAATTGTAGCATTTATTGTTGCCGCACAAGGATTGAGTATTTTATATCTTTTTTTACTGGCTGATCTTTTTTGTTGCTCTGCTGTTTTAACTATTTTTTACAGTTTTTATAATAAACAGATAAAGGAAAAAAATGCGTATTTATCTATTATAGTGGGACTTACTTGTGGATTGTTATTATTCCCGAGTACAGATTTTTCAAATTCTATTTTAATTGGAATTTTGTTTCCACATGACCTTTTTCCTGCATTTATGTCACAGTCTTTACTATTTATGTCATTTTTAGTCGCTACTTTTGTTCCATATCTAACTTGGAAAATTAAATAAAATGATTACAATTACTAAAAATGCTTAATTTTATTATACCTTTTATAGTCCTAATATTGGTAGTGGTATTCATTCATGAATATGGACATTACTATTTTGCTAAAAAATATGGAGTAGGGGTTACTGATTTTTCTATTGGTTTTGGTAAAGAAATTTTTGGTTGGAATGATAAGTCTGGTACGAGATGGAAAATATGCATGATCCCATTAGGAGGATATGTAAAGTTTTTTGGTGACAGAAATGTTTTTTCCCAAAGCGATCAAGAAGAATTAATAAAAAAATATAATGAAAAGGACAGAGAAAAATTATTTGTTTTAAAGCCACTTTATCAAAGATCTCTTATTGTTGCGGCAGGTCCCATAGCAAACTTTATATTAGCAGTAGTAATTTTTTGTTTTATATACATGTTTGTTGGTAAGGATTTTACGCCGGCAGTTGTAAGTGAAGTTCAAAAAGATAGTCCAGCAGAAATTTCAGGTATGAAAAACAATGATATAATACTTGAAATAGATAATACTAAAGTAAAAAGTATACTAGACGTTTCTAAGCTTATAATGATGTCTACTTCTGAAACTATTGATTTTAAAGTATTACGTTACGATCAAAATATTTTGTTAAAAGTAAAGCCAAACGTAATTGAAGGTGAAGATAATTTAGGCAACAATGTTAAGAAAAGAATTATTGGTATTAAACTAGGAACAGAAAACACTCAAATTAACCATAAAAAACTTAATCCCATAAAAGCAATATACCATTCGTTAAATGAAGTTTACTTTGTTTCAATTTCCTCATTAAAATATCTTGGATCTATGCTAACAGGAAAAGGAGATAGCTCTCAATTAGGTGGACCAATTAGAATAGCTAAAATAACTGGACAAGTTGCAGAATTTGGAATTATTCCTTTTTTGAGTATTATGGCTTATATTTCAATAAGTTTAGGGTTAGTAAATTTGTTTCCCATTCCACTGCTTGATGGTGGGCATTTAATGTTTTATGGATTTGAAAAAATATTAGGAAGACCTTTAAGTCAAAAAACACAGGAGGGTTTTTTTCGAATCGGAATGTTTTTATTGTTATCTTTAATGTTTTT
>CAZBRW010000104.1:0-2537 GCA_964494555.1 uncultured Candidatus Pelagibacter sp.
TTTCAATATTATTACCAATATGTTCTTCATATTTTTTTGTTAATTCTCTTGCTACTACTATTTCTCTATCGCCCCCACATAAATCTAATAATTCCTTTAATAATTTTTTGAGACGATGCGGAGACTCATAAACTATAGTTGTCTTTTCATTATTACTAATTTCAAAAAGAATTTTTTCTCTATCAATTTTTCTTTTAGGAAGAAAACCTTCAAAAACAAATTTTGATGATTGCATTCCACTAGAGACTAAAGCTGTAATAGCAGCACAGGCGCCTGGAATGCAGATAGCATCTATACCTTCTGATTTTACTTTATTTACTATATTTTCCCCAGGATCGCAAATCCCTGGCATTCCTGCATCGCTTACAACCGCTATTGATTTGCCTACTTTTAGATCAGCAATTAATTTTGGAATTTTCTTAAGAGAATTCTCCTTATTAAAACTTATTAAATCATTAGAAATACTAAATTTATTCAATATTTTGATAGTTTGCCTTGTGTCTTCACAAGCAATTAAAGAGACATTTCTAAGAATATTTATTGCTCTAGGGGAGATATCATTTAAATTACCAATTGGTGTTCCAACTAAATATAAAATTCCATTTTCTGGTTCTTCTTCCCTACGCGATAATGAAAAATTATTTGTCATTTGGTGATTAAATTACCTTTTGGTGTAGATATTAATAATCTTATCCATGATCTGAGAATTATCAGCTTGCAAGCCTCAGAAATTTTACTTTATTATTCCCAAATGTTAAAAGATTCTAATAACAAAAATACTATCATCGAATTTAGAGTTAATTATGACCCAGTAACCCTAACTGATTTAAAAGTAAATGAATTTATTGTCAGAAAAAATAATTGAAAAATATAAAGGTATTAATTGAACAATTTTGAGCGAAGAAAATGTAAAAATAGAACTTAATTATTCTGAAATAAAAGATCATTGGGTATGGGTTATTGATCCTTTGGTTGTTACTAAGTATTTTGTTCAAGGTACTCGAAATTATGCAATACATTTTGCCTTGAAATATAAAAAAAATGAGTATCCTAGTAGTTCTTCTTATTCTAAAAATGAATTACATATTTCTAATGGAGAGAAAGTTTGGTGCGAAAAAAAAAGATGGTACTTTAAAAATTTTTAATATGTAAAAAAAATAATATTCTCATTGAGAAGCTTTTAGTTACCAATATTAACTACAATAATCAAATTTTAAAAAGGTTATGGAAAAATTTATTTTAAAAAAGTGATTGTGATGAAAAGCGTATGATATAAAGTTGCTTCTATTGTTAGAGGATAAAGTGATATTTATATCTCCTTAAGTTTGCCTGGTAAGGTTGAGCCAAGGATCTGGATTTTGCTGCTCCTGAAGCTATTTTAAAAGCTGTTGAAGGAGAAATAACAAATTTAGATTTTAAAGATCTTGTTTGAGTGAAATCAAATTTTGAGCAATAATTTTTTATCACCTCAAATAAAAAACAAACACACAGAAAAAGTTTGTTTACAAATATACCAAATAATTGCAAAAAAAGATTTGTGTCCGTTTAGTTAAGAGGTGCAACTGGGGTTGGTGTTGGCTCTGGATAAGACATCCCCCCATTATTTTGCCCTACTCCCCTCAATGTTAAATTAATTCTTCCTCTGCTGTCGATTTCACGTACTCTTACTGTTACTTCATCTCCCTGTCTGACAACATCTTCAACCCTCTCTACTCTAGCTTCAGATAATTGAGAAATATGCACCATACCTTCTTTCCCAGGAAGTATTTCAACAAAAGCTCCAATAGGAATAATTCTTGTCACTACTCCAGAGAAGATTTCACCTTCATGTACTTTTCGAGTTAATCCTTCTATTATCTTTTGTGCTTCTTCAGCAGCAGCACCATCATGGGAAGCAATAGTGACAATTCCACCATCCTCTATATCAATTTTTGTATTAGTTCTTTCAGTAATACCTTTAATAGTTCTTCCACCAGGTCCTATTACAGTTCCTATAAGTTCTGGATCAATTCTGAAACTTAAAAGTCTAGGCGCGTGAGGAGAGAGAGATTCTTGAGGTTTATCAATTGCTTCTTGCATTTTTTCCAAGATATGCAATCTTGCTGGGCGTGCTTTTTTTATGGCATCAGAAATTACAGATACTGGTAATCCCGTGATTTTCATATCCATCTGTAAAGCAGTTATACCTTTTTCAGTACCAGCAACTTTGAAATCCATATCTCCAAGGAAATCCTCAATCCCTTGAATATCAGTAAGTATTCTAACTTCTTTCCCTTCTTTAATTAACCCCATTGCAGTACCACTAACAGGAGCTTTTAGAGGGACTCCAGCATCTAGTAATGAAAGTGTACTTCCACAAACTGATCCCATCGAGGTGGATCCATTTGAGCTTAAGACCTCACTAACCACTCTTAAGACGTATGGGAAGGTCTCTTTACCAGGAAGGACAGGAATTATTGCTCTTTCTGCTAATGCTCCATGTCCAATTTCTCTCCTCCCTGGAGTTCTCATTGGTCTAGTCTCTCCAACAGAATAAG
>CAZBRW010000105.1:0-2511 GCA_964494555.1 uncultured Candidatus Pelagibacter sp.
CCCATAAAAATTATTTTTTTAGCCATTTATCAAACTACTATCCTTGTAGATTTACTTTTAGATAGTTTTTTGATAATCATAGATTTTTTTAACTTTGATAGGTAATCTATAAAGAGTATTCCTTCCAAATGGTCCATCTCATGCTGAATACATGTTGCTAATAAGCCTTCTGCATTTAATATTTTTTTTTCACCATTATAATCTAGATATTCAACATCACATTTTTTAGGTCGATCTATTTCTGCAAATTGATTGGGAACAGATAAACATCCTTCTTCATAAGTAGATTTTAAATTGTCTTTATTTTTAATTATTGGATTAACAAAATATAAAGGAGTTTTTTTATTTTTAACTTTTAAATCTATAACGATTATTCTTTTGGGGATACCAATCTGAATTGCCGCTAGACCAATACCATTTGCACTGTACATTGTCTCAAGCATGTCATCCATTATTTTTCTTTCTTTATCTCCGACATTTTCAACTGTGCTAGAGATTTGCCTTAAAATTTTATCTGGTTCTGTAATAATATTTCTAATTGTCATAAAACTAACCTAAATTATTTTATTATATTTTTTAAACTTTTAAAGGAAGAACTTCTAACAAAATTTTATTTCTTATAGTGTCAATATCCAACTGATTTAATGTAAACACAATAAAGTTAAGTGTTTCTGAGCCCAATACATTGAGTTTATCCTCACCAATTATTTCAACAATTCTTAAAAGTGCCATGCCTGCTTCATCATTACTTACCATTGCTATAATATCGGAGGGAACACTGGGTGTAAACTCATAGAGATTTTTATATTTATTTGAAATCTTTACTCCATCTGACTTCAATGATTCTAATAAAATTATATCTTTTGTTGTAAAAATATATTTTTTATTTTTTTTAACTTTTTTTAAAATATCATTAGTGTCTTTTTCTATTTTATCAAAACTTATTTCATTCATAAAATATTTAAGTAATTTAGACTGATGAATATATTTGTTATTAATTTTAATATCTTTTTTTTCGTCTTTTGTATTTAAATTATTAATATAAAATGTAGTATAGTTTGATGGAACGCTTTCAAAATTGATGTCATTTAATAATTCTGATAACTTTTCTTTAAAAGCATTTTCAAGATTTTCCGATAATAAGGACTCTTTTATTAGGAAAGATAGGTCTAAAATTTCATTTATATCTGATGACAAAAGTAATTTTTGATACAATAAAGCCCTTCCCTCATAAGATGGGAGATTCTTAAATGCTTCTTGAGCATTTATTAATTGATTAATATTAAATTGAAATCTTTTGTATAAATTAAATAAATCGTCTTCAGAATAATTTTTATCGTGTGTTGCTTTTTCAATAATTTTAATTTTTTCGATATCCTCGAGATTTACATTTTCAATATTATCTAGCAAGTTAGCAGAAGATAAATATCTCCAAATAATTTTCTTTGTTTTGTCGTTGGGACTATAAGTAAAACTCTCCCCGGTTACATGAGAAATATGAAAATCTAAAATACTTTTCTCAGAAAATAAATTATCATTGTTCAAATCATAACCCATTAAAATATTAAATTTTTTTTCAAAAAAGTTATCTTTAAATCCAAGTTCTTTTTTTAAATCAAATAAAAGTTGAGCTTCTTCTCTTTTTTTTGAATTGATTAAACAATATATTTTAAATTTTGATAAATAATCACTTTGAATTGCATTTACTTCGTCAAATATTTGGCAGGCTGAGGCTAAGTCTGAATTTGATAAATATTCATTAACATAATACGTAATAAGCGTATCGTTGTTTAATTCAGTATTATTAATAATAAATTCTTTAATTAATTGGAGGTTTTTTTTTTTTATTAGATAGTCAAACTTAAATTTTAAAAATTCATCACTTTTAATATTTTCTTTTGGAAAATAAGAATTTGTTAATAATACAATCTCTAAAATATTATTTGCATCATCTGATAAATTTAAATTATTTATTTTATTTAAAAGTAGTCTTATTTTTTCTCCATCAGAATTTGTCCACATATCAATATTTAAATTGTTTTCTTGTGGATCGTAAAGTCCTGCTAAAAGAATGTTATTTTCTAACTGGTCATTATCTAAAATTGGTAATTCTTGATTATCTTTATTTTGAATTTTATCATAAAGACTTTTTTGTAGGCTAGTATTTTCGTCCAGAGAATTTTGAGAAAAAACTTTATCATTTTCTTTTTTTTCTAAATTCCATATATCTACTGTTTCATCCGAATATAATTCATTATAGCTAAATACAAAAATTAAGATAAAAAAAAAAAATTTATTACTTAATAATTTTAGATTTTTCATTTGGAACTAATTTTTCAATATTTTTTTCTGGTTTTGGAAAATCAATTTTATCTATGAGAATTATTGTAATAATTAATAAAAAAAAAATTATTGCCAATTTAATTAAAAATTTTCCGATAGAACTAAAACTACTGCCTCTTGTTTTTCTTTCAAATTGCATATATCGTTTATTAATTTCAAATTAAGACA